>JASGMM010000090.1 GCA_030156435.1 Clostridiales bacterium
AGGCCGGGGATTAATCCCCGGCCTTTTTTGGTTTTAGCCATTGTATGCTTTCATATATATATCTACGAGGTCTCTTATAAGAGGAAGCTTCGGATTGGCTGTCGTGCACTGATCTTCAAAGGCTTTTTCAGCCAATTCATTGACTTTAGCTTCGAACTCTTCGCGGCTGACACCGCATTGCGCTATGGTATGCGGCATATTCAGAACCGTCATCAAATCGCGTATAGCTTTTATGAGGCTATTTACGCCTTCCTGTACAGTGGAAGCAGGCAGTCCGAGCATCCTGGCTATTTCGGCATATCTTTTATCAGCCACGAACTTGCCGTATTTGGGGAATGATGCCAGCTTTTCGGGCTCTTTGGCATTGTATTCTATTACATATGGCAGCAACACGGCATTGGCACGGCCGTGGGGTATATGAAACTCGCCGCCCAGCTTATGGGCAAGGCTGTGATTTATGCCGAGAAATGCGTTGGTGAAAGCCATGCCTGCCATGCAAGAAGCATTATGCATTTTCTCTCTTGCTTCGCTGTCATTACCGTTTTTATATGCTCGCGGCAGGTATTCAAAAACTAGTTGTATAGCCTTTATTGCAAGAGCATCTGTATAATCTGATGCCATTACCGATACATATGCTTCTATAGCGTGGGTTAATACGTCCATACCGGTATCTGCAGTAATAGTAGGCGGTACTGTCATTACCAGGTCCGGATCTATTATAGCTACATCCGGCGTTAATTCATAATCCGCAAGAGGATACTTCACGCCTTTCTCTTTATCGGTTATAACGGCAAAAGAGGTTACTTCAGAGCCGGTACCCGATGTGGTCGGTATGGCGACCAACTTTGCTTTATTGCCTAGTCGCGGGAACTTGTATACGCGCTTTCTTATATCCATAAACTTCAATTTGAGGTTAGCGAAATCTACCTCCGGATGCTCATAGTACAACCACATACCCTTTGCGGCATCTATAGCTGATCCTCCTCCTAGGGCTATGATGACGTCGGGCTGGAAGCTATTCATTAGTTCTACGCCGCGTATTATGGTATCTACCGACGGATCCGGTTCCACATCAGCGAATATTTCGCTGTGTACATACGGCGAATGTTTCCTGAGGTAGTACAGTATGCGGTCTGTATAGCCAAGCTTTACCATAGCAGCATCGGTTACGATGAACGCCCTGGATATGTCGGGCATTTTTTCCAGATAGCCTATAGCTCCCGGTTCGAAGTATATTTTTTCCGGCACTTTAAACCATTGCATATTGTACCGGCGTGCGGCCACGCGCTTTACATTTATAAGGTTTACCGAAGATACATTGTCACTGGTCGAGTTGCCTCCATAAGTGCCACAGCCAAGGGTTAATGACGGAATCAAGCTATTATATATATCACCTATGGCACCATGGCTGGAAGGGGCGTTTACTACTATACGACTGACTTTCAAAGTCTTTGAGAACTCTTTTATGACTTCTTTATCTTTCGAATGTATGGCAGCCGAATGCCCTATACCGCCATACGATATCAACTGTTTTGCCATTTCTATAGCTTCTTTATAATCTTTTGCTATATATAGAGCCAATATAGGGCTGAGTTTTTCGCCTGATAACGGGTATTGACTACCAATGCCGTCTAGTGGCGCTATTAATATCCTTGTGTTTTCTGGAACTTCAAGGCCGGCCATCTTAGCTATTGTTACGGCAGACTGCCCTACTATCGCTGGATTTACACCGCCTTTTTCTTTATTCATGGCGACAGCAATCAATAGCTCTACCTCGTTTTTATTCAATACATAGCAATTGTGGGATTTCAAAAATTCTATGGCTCTATCAGCAATAGCTTTATGAAATATGACCGATTGCTCTGAAGCGCATATCATGCCATTGTCGAACGTTTTGGACAGCATGAGGTCGGTCAGCGCTGTTTCAAGTTCAGCGCTCTGATCTATATAGCACGGTACGTTACCTGGCCCGACACCTAAAGCCGGTTTGCCTGCGCTGTATGCGGCTTTAACCATATTACTGCCGCCGGTGGCCAGTATGAGCGATATGCCGGGATGATTTATCAGTGCGGTAGTGGCTTCTAAAGACGGCTCCTCTATCCATTGTATGCAGTATTTCGGTGCTCCTGCCTCTATAGCGGCTTTTAACAGTACCTGGGCTGCCATACTGCTGGACTTTTGAGCAGATGGATGAAAAGCGAATATTATGGGGTTACGGGTTTTTGCTGCTATGAGCGATTTGAATATGGTCGTGGAAGTTGGATTGGTCACCGGTGTGATACCGGCTATTATACCAACTGGCTCGGCTATCTCTACATAGCCTTCCAACTTATTTTCATTGATAACCCCCACTGTTTTTTGATGCTTTATGTCATGGTAAATATATTCCGCAGCAAACATATTTTTGGTTATCTTATCTTCATATACGCCGCGCTTGGTCTCCTCTACCGCAGCTTTGGCTAGCGCCATATGATTATCCATAGCTGCTACGGCCATAGATTTCACTATAGTGTCTATTTGTTCCTGATTCATTTGCATATAAGCTTCTGCTGCAGTAGACGCTCGGTTCACCAATTTATTTATCATAGCGTCTACACTAACAGGTTGAGCAGCATGATTTCTTTCTTCCGATTTCATAATTTTACCTCCTAATCGTTAATATATTAACATATATATAGTCGAATAAGCCGATTTTTCGGACTGAAAGTCCAACATTACGCTTATTAGGCCGATAAATTTGTTATTTATTTAACAATTACATTATATATCTGGCATTCCATCTTGTCAATATATCTGGCATGAAATTTGCTCGATTTTTATTTTTTCCTTCCACAAGCCACGGATTTTTTATATAGATAAGGAAAACTATCTATGTACTATGTAATATATATGTGATATAATATAAAATGTAAGAATACTTTGAGGGGGTATACATTGAGATGAATAATGTACCTGATGTAAAGCTGGGTATCGTAGCTGTAAGCAGAGACTGCTTCCCTATAGAACTCAGCCAAAGGAGAAGAAGTGCGGTGGTACAGTCATGTACTGCCAAAGGCATAGATGTAGTGGAGATAAATGCTACTGTAGAGAATGAGACTGATGTACTTAAAGCGCTGGATGAGATAAAAGCAGCCAACGTAAATGCGTTGGTGGTATATCTTGGCAATTTCGGTCCGGAAGGCCCTGAAACCATGCTGGCTCAGAAGTTCGGTGGGCCGGTTATGTTTGCGGCTGCTGCCGAAGAAACCGAAAATGATCTGATAGGCGGCAGAGGAGATGCTTATTGTGGCATGCTCAACGCGTCTTATAGTATAGGTTTGCGCAACCTTAATCCTTACATACCGGAGTATCCGGTCGGTACAGCTGATGAAGTGGCCGATATGATGGCTGATTTTGTGGATATAGCGCGGGTCGTGATAGGGGTATCAAACCTTAAGATATTCGGTTTTGGTCCGAGGCCACAGGACTTTCTGGCATGCAATGCGCCTATAAAGCCGCTTTATGATCTGGGCGTGGAAGTGATGGAGAATTCTGAGCTTGATCTTTTTGAATCATTTAATAAACATGCCGATGATCCCAGAATACCTGATGTAGTAAAGGATATGCAGCAAGAGCTTGGTAGCGGCAATAATTATCCTGGTATTTTGCCAAAACTGGCACAATATGAGCTGACACTGAAGGATTGGATGGATAACCATATGGGAGCATCGAAATATGCTGCATTTGCCAATAAGTGCTGGCCGGCTTTCCAGACGCAGTTTGGTTTTGTGCCGTGTTATGTAAATTCCAGGCTTACAGGTCAGGGCATACCCGTAGCATGCGAGACTGATATATATGGTGCTTTGAGCGAGTATGTTATAACCTGTGCCACGCAGATGCCGCCAACGCTGCTGGATATAAATAATACCGTGCCCAAAGACATGTATGAGCATAATAAGAATAAGTTCGAGGGCTATAAGCTTACAGATTTGTTTATGGGCTTCCATTGCGGAAATACCAACAAAGGGTGTATGGTAAACGCATCGATGAGGTATCAGCTCATAATGCATCGGACGCTGGAGCCGGATAAGGAACCAGATATCACGCGCGGTACATTGGAGGGTACAATAAGGCCTGGAGAAATCACGCTGTTCAGGCTGCAAAGCACGGCCGATTGTCAACTTAGGAGTTATATCGCTCAAGGTGAGGTTATAGATGTGGATCCCAAGTCATTTGGCGGTATAGGTGTATTTGCCGTGAAGGAAATGGGGCGTTTCTACAGGCATGTATTGATAGCCAAGCGCTATCCGCATCATGCCGGCATAGCCTTTAAACACGCGGGCAAAGTATTGTTTGCGGCTATGAAGATGCTGGGCGTCGATGATATAGGGTTAAATCAACCATCCACTGTACTATATGAGGATGAGAATCCTTTCAAATAAAACCTTAAGGAGATGATTGCAGATGGATAAGATGCAAAGGATATTGAGCTTTGCTATACGTTTGGAAAAACAGGGCCAAAATTTTTATTCATATTATAAAGATCAAGTGACCAATCCGAGTACCAAAAAAATATTCGAGCAATTGGCGGAGATGGAGGATGGTCACCATCAAATGCTTCAGGATAAATACGATGAGATATATGGTTCTTCCGAACTCAAAATTATATCATGGGTGGTTGATACCAATAAATATATAAAGCATCCGTCGATATTCGGCAATCAGGCTCAGCAGTTGCCTGAGGCTGAGGGCGATGACGATATGTCCGATCTTGCTGTAATACGTATGGCGTATTCGATAGAGAGCGACTTTGTGGAATTTTACGCAGCGGCAGAGAAAGAGGTAGACGATGAAGGAGCCAAAAAGCTTCTCGATACGTTGAAACAATGGGAAGAAGGCCACAAGCAGTTCTTCCATGATCGTTATCAGCAGATGATGAGAAGAAATTGGTCTGATATGAATGCTTTCTTCTTCCCAGAAGTTTAACAGATAAAATGAGTTGATAAAGGCATCTTATCGGATTGTTTTTACGATAGATGCCTTTTAAGATATTCGTATCTTTATAAAGGGATGATAAAAATGTTAAAAATAGATAATTTACATGTATCGGTAGATGGAAAACCTATATTAAAAGGCATAGACCTTCAAGTCGATGAGGGTGAGACGCACATACTGCTCGGCCCCAATGGCGGTGGGAAAACCACCCTTTTGATGAGTATACTGGGCATGCCGAGATATGAAGTAACCCAAGGCCGGATAATTTTTAAGGATCGCGATATAACGCATATGGCCCTCGATGAGAGAGCCAGGCTCGGCATAGGCATGATGTTTCAAAAGCCCCCGGCTGTGCGCGGCGTGAAGTTGGCTCAAATCGCTGATATAGCAGCGCATGCGAGGGGCAATAATGTAGCCGTTGCTGCTGTGGCGGAGAAATTGAACCTTGAAGAGCATATGGACCGCGATTTAAACTACGGCTTTTCAGGAGGCGAGTTGAAACGCTCCGAACTGTTACAGCTTATATGCCAGAATCCGGAACTGGTGTTGCTGGACGAGCCCGAGTCAGGCGTGGATATGGATAATATATCGCTTATAGGCAATATGATAAACGAACTGTTGCATAAAGATAAAATAAAAGGCCGCAAGGTATCTGGCATTATAGTGACGCATACAGGCTATATACTCGAGTATGTGAACGCCGATAAGGGCCATATACTTATGGATGGCAGAATAGTGTGCAGCGGAGGCGCAAGGGATATATTCGATGAGGTCCGCCTGCATGGCTTTGGGAGGTGTGAGCAATGTCAATAGAGCTGAAATACGAAGACGAATTGAAAGAAAGGGCTATAAAGGCGCTGGATAAGAAGGCGACTTATGGCGAAGACATAGACCTTTCGGTTTTTGAAGAGCCTGATGAGAGTGAGGCCGTGGACGAGCTATCCAAGCTCCCACGCGAGATCCAAGAGGCTGCTATAGCATCGGGTATGGACACATCAGAGGCTAATCGCTCGGGCAGCTTTATGCAACTGGATCATACGGTTATATACAGGAATATACAAAAAGCCTATGGCGATAAGTTGGAGATAATGGACATAAACGATGCCATGGCAAAATACCCCGAGATCCGCGAAAAATATTGGTGGCGTGCCGTAAAGGTAGATCAGGATAAATATACGGCTTTTTCCGAACTGCACGACGTACACGGTTATTTTATACGCGTTTTTGCCGGACAAAAAGTAGACAAACCTATACAATCATGCCTTATGCTTCAAGAAAATGCCAGGGTACAGAATGTGCATAACGTCATCATAGTGGAAGAAGGAGCCGATGCGCAGGTTATTACAGGGTGCTCTCTGGCGCCTAAAGTGGAAAATGGGCTGCACCTCGGTATATCGGAATTCTTTGTCGAAAAGAATGCCAAATTGACATTTACAATGATACACAACTGGGCACCGGAATTTCATGTCCGCCCGCGTTCCGCGGCAGTAGTAGGCGATAACGGCGTCTTTATAAATAATTATGTTTTGCTGAAGCCTGTGCGTTCGATACAATCCTTCCCATCGGCCAGGCTGGTGGGGAAAAACTCTGTAGCAGCCTTTAACTCCCTGCTGTATGGGTTGGAGAATTCAAACATAGATGTCGGCTCGCGCATAATACTAGAAGGCGAGGGTTCGTCGGGGCAGGCTATATCCAGGGCCATCGTCAATGATAGCTCCAAGATATACGCGCGTGGCGCATTGGAATCCAAACAGGATGACAGCCGCGCTCATTTGGATTGCCGCGGCATATTGATGTCGCCACACGGTATGATGTATGCAGTGCCTGAGCTTTTGTCCGAGGCCCCGGGCAGTTACCTGTCGCATGAAGCTGCTATAGGTCCAATAGCGGAGGAAGAGGTGCAATACCTCATGTCACGCGGTCTTACAAAGGATGAAGCCGTATCCCTCATAACCCGAGGCTTTATGGACGTCAAGATACTAGGCTTGCCAAAGATGTTGGAGGACTATATATCCGAAATGATAGAGGCTACTCAGAAAGAAAGCATGTGATCAACACCCCTTTCATTTTTATAATAGCTGCACGCTTGCCCGTGCAGCTATTATTCTGATATCAACCAGCTTATTACGGCAGATAGGGTATGGAGACAACCGCAGGTTGATGTAGATATTCGATTCATTTTGCCAGGCAGACCAAATAAGTGAACTTACTATTCTAAAGGCAGTATTAATTCGCTATACTGTTTTTTGCATTTCAGTTTTGGAAATGGTATAATTAAGAAAAAAAGAAAGGTGCGGATGTAAGATATGTTACAAGAAACGGATCGACTAACAATTGTTAGTAATATAGTTGAACAAATAGCGAAGGCGTATCAACCTCAAAAGATTATATTGTTTGGTTCATATGCTCGTGGCACTCAAAACCAGGATAGTGATATTGATTTGTTGGTTATTAAAGATACACAGGAAGATTTTATAGCAAGAATAAGAAACATCCGAAAAAGTCTGTTATGTCCGTTACCGCTCGACATACTGGTTTATACAAATGATGAGATTGATAAGCTGAAAGATGAATGGTTTATAAACGATATATTAAAAGAAGGGATTGTTGTTTATGAGCAATAATGTTGGTCAATCTAAAGAATGGTTAGAATTTGCCAGAAAAGATCTTGCTACCGCGGAATTGCTCATAGCAAACGAAGGATTCCCTGAAATCATAGCTTTTCATTGCCAGCAAGCAATAGAGAAAGCATTCAAGGCATATCTCGCATACCACAGGCCGACGGTTTCCAAAAACTCATGATATTCAGTATTTATGTCAGTTATGCAGTCAGAGCAATCCGGTTTTTGGAAATTATAATGATGATTGCATCTTTGTAGGTGCGTTCTATATAGAAGCGCGCTACCCGATCGGAATACCTGTTAATGTTTCTGGAACCGATGCTGAACATGCACTTCAAATTGCTAAAACAGTATATGCTTTGGTTAACGGTTTGGTATCAAAATCTATACAGTCTTAAAGCTCGTATGGACAGGACACTATTTTAAAAGAGCTATTTGCGATGTACACATTTTTCTCCTTAAGAAAAAAGCATATTAGCCTCATTATCTCAATTCTCATCCTATTATATCCGTACAATCGCCT
>JASGMM010000091.1 GCA_030156435.1 Clostridiales bacterium
CCATGCCTTGAACTTATCGGAATCCCTAAGGTCATCGATTTTATCATAGGCCTTCATCATAGTATTCTGCATAACATCATCGGCCATAGTCTTGTTCCTCACTATAGCATAAACAAAACTATATAGCTCTCTATATATAAGAGGCATCAACTCGTTAAAAAGTTTCACACCGCTGGATTTATTTTTATTGACCACGATCTTTTACACCTTCTTTCATGTTTACTTATATATATTCGACAAAATATTAATATCTCCTCCTATTGGCGCTAACATGGCTTAATCGATAATAAAAAATATTTTTAAAAAATGAAACTTTTATGATGTAGAACAGTCTTATATATAAAGAAGAGAATGGAAGTGATGATATCATGACCTAAGAGAATCATTGGTGTAAGAGGTTTGGTGGTGGTAATTAGGTATAGATACATAAAAATGTAACGGAGGTAATAGTATGAATAGAAAGTTGTGTTTAACTGTCGCGGTATTAGTTATGGCTGTACTACTGATGCCGATGTATCAATCAACCGCATATGCAGCTCCTTCTGATAAGACGCGCGTATATTCTGTAGTACCTACAGAGGGTATTCCTTCCGAATATTCGGATTGCGGTATGGGGTATCATTATGGAGCTGGAATTTTGCAACAAGCAAATTCTTACAGTGCTGGAACAAGCGATACCGGTTATTTATTGCTCTGCAGAAGTCTGATTATGCAACAACCTGGCGCCTATATCCTTAAAGCCATAGGTGAAAGCATAGCTAATAAAGTGGTGGATAAAATATCTTATACGCTTTATTTTGAGATGTGGGACGGCTATAAATGGGTAACTATTGGTAGCGAGAGTTATGCGGAATATAACAGCGACACGGCTATAAGCATGCATTATAAAAGCGTTAGTCCTCGAAAATACTATAGGGTGACGACTTATCATTATGTTTTAGATGACGGCGAAGTGGATATAAATTCTACAACATCGGGTTATATATACGTCAAATGAGCCGCCGAAAGCAAATAGTATTTAACTGATGCCGGCACCTTGCATTCAAGTGAGGTGCCGACATTATTTCGTCGTAGGCCCAGTGATGGCATCTACTATATGAGAAAATAGTATCCTAAGTATCAAAGCGGTAGGTACTGCCAACAGCATGCCTAATATACCGAAAAAACTGCCGCCTATAAGCAAAAATAATATAACATATACCGGATGCAGCCCAACGCTGTCGCCTATTATTTTAGGCGTAATTATGCTGCTTTCCAGTTGTTGGACTATAACTATAACCAACAAAGCCAAAAAGAATATGGTCCTGGATTCCATCAATGCAAAGATCAAGGCCGGTATTGAGCCTATAATAGGGCCGAAATAGGGTATTATATCGAATAGTCCCAACAATAATCCGAAGATGATTCCATAATCCACGCCCACTATAGTTAAGCCTATGGACGATAATAATCCCACTATGGCCGCTACTAATAACTGCCCCCGAATGAAACGATTTAATACACGGTTTATGTCGCGGGCTATACTCAACACATTTTCACGAGCTCTTATAGGAATAAGCTGAGCGGATGCGTTTTTAAAATAATCGGCATCCTTCAAAAAATAAAAGGCTATAACCGGCACTATTATAAGGCTTATGGAAACGGATAAAATGCCGATTACAGAGCGTCCCATATTATGGACAATACCTTTAATTGTCTCTTCCATATCATCTCCTATAGATAATAAAGCCTCTTTTATGCTTTGTGGTATACCTGCTCCATCCATAGCATATTGCATTTTGCTGGCTGTATCTTGCAATTCCTGTATATAGCCAGGCAAAATATCAATTATGCCCATCATTTCGGATATAATTTTGGGCAAGAAAAATGATATGAATAACAATATCAAAATCAATATAAAGATATACACCAGCATAATGGCCACAATCCTCGGCATTTTTAACTGCAGTTTGTTGACCGTTGGATTCAGTATATATGCCACTAAAAAAGCTATAAAAAAGGGCCGTAATATTGCAAGCAATTTGGCCCTTAAGTTGAATAGCAACAAAACAGCGACTATACCCGCTAATGCTAATAAGATAAGCCATAAGTGGCGTTTTTCTACCTTTATGCCCATGTAACTTCTATCGTCATTCCATATCCATCATATCGCCTACAGTATCGCCCGCTTTATTTACCATTTTTCGGCTGGTTTGCATTATGCGCTTTCTAGTAGATGCATTGAGTTGCGGCAGTATCACCATACCGGCTGCCACCCCTATCATAGCGCCCATCAGAAAGCCTCTAAAGTACTTATTGCCCATATACGTTACTCCTTTCTAATTTTCTCATTATTTTGAAAGCCTAAAAGTTTCTTTAATCCCTTTCCTCCTTCATATATATTATTGTACTCCCATTCAGGTATTTTCATCCCTTTGCCATCGGATATTTCATTACCTGTCAGTACAAGTATATTTCTACCTTTTATGATATCATCCACTAGGCTGGCCGATATTTCCACTGCATCTACTCGCTTTTCATTTATGTTCAATAGTATATCGCTTATACGGCCTACATAACGTCCTTCTCCCGTAGTAACCGGCAAAGGTTCATCATCTGGAATCCTATGCAATGAAGTCATATCGATATCCTTAACACTGCGCATTTTAGAAATATCGACGACTATGCTGTTATCGGCACCTATTTCCAGATCTTCAAAAAATACCGCCATTTCTCTACCATCGGTTACCTCTATTATAAACCATACCGGCTCATTTATATTGTATAATACGGCTGATATAATGCCGATCACACCGCCATCATGTGCATCATAAGCCTGTGTTCCGATAATATCCTTACTCTTTTTCATAAATAACACCTTTAAATTAAAAGCAAAAGCCTCTTTTCAACTATAGTTTGGCTGAAAAGAGGCTTTTAATTCTTGATAAATTATGGCAAATTTTCTTTTACCAATGTACATGCGCCCAACATGCCTGCTTCATCCAGCATCTGCGCCGCCACAAGCTTGTAATGCTGACGCTGTACCACCATAGCTCGCTTATTCACGAATTCCCTGGCCGGCCCTAACAATCGTTCACCAGCTTTGGAAACGCCTCCTCCTATGACCACTAGCTCAGGATTGAATATATTCACCACATTGGTCAGTCCTATACCAAGATAATAGGCTGTTTCGGCCATTACCTGCAGACCCACTTTATCGCCTTGATCATGGGCTTTATCTATCATATATGTCCTAACTTTATCTATATCGCCTTCACACATCTGCCATAATAGGCTATCGCGATTCTCCAACATCAACTCTTTGCAGCGCCGCATCATCCCTGTAGCCGATGCAAATACCTCTAGGCAGCCACGGCTGCCACATGTGCAGGCTGGACCATCCTCTACTATGATCATATGACCTACTTCGCCTGCTGCTGACTGCGGACCACGCAGCATTTTGCCATCTATTATTATACCTGCCCCTACACCGGTTCCAAGGGTAATCAATACCATGTTCTTTACGCCACGTCCAGCTCCAAAATACCATTCACCAAGAGCGTTTACTCTTACATCATTATCCATATATACAGGCACCTGAAATCTATCCTTAAAGGGCTGCAATACCTGTATATTCTCCCAGCTAAGATTACCGGCAAACAACGATATTCCTTTTTCTATATCCATAAGGCCCGGTATGCCCAAACCTATGCCCAACAGGTCTTTTTTGCTCAGGTTGGATTCCTCTAATACATGATCTATAGCATCCATCATTCGGCCTATGACAGCGGCCGGCCCTTCTTTAGCCAACGTATCGCTCTTATATTTCGTTACGATATTGTAGTCTTCATCGGTTAGTACCGTTTGTATAGTAGTGCCTCCCAAATCTATGCCAGCTATATATTTTTTGTCCATAATTATACCTCCTGATTTATAACAGTTAGTTTATTGTAACGTCGATCGCGCTCAAGAACAGAAAATGCTATATTCATGGCATGGTCGGATATGCGCTCCAAATTATTCAGCATATCAAGATAGATCACCGCAGATGATGGCTGGCACTGCCCTTTATTCAATCTGTCTATGTGAGCCTCTCTAAAACGCTTCACCATATCATCCACTTCTTCCTCCCTTTGTTCTATGCTCGCAGCCATAACCATATCATCGTTTTTTAATGCCTCTATAGAATCTTTTAATATCCCAAGCACTTTATTATATAATTCTTCTAATTCAGATATGGCCATATTGGAAAATTCTAATCTGTTTTCTTCTTTATACTCGGCCAGCTCGGTGAGATTTTCTGCGTGATCGCCCACTCTTTCCAGATCATTTACCGTATGAAATAGCCCGGATATTTCTCCCGCTTGCTCCTCGTTAAGCGATATATTGGATAAATTCACAAGGTATTCCGTTATCCCATGATTGAGAAAGTTTATGAGCTCTTCATTCTCATATATACGCTTCTGTTTCCCCTCATCGAAATTAAAAAATATGCTCATGGAAAGCTCGACATTTCTTATGGCGAAATCAGCCATCCTTCCTACCTCTTTCACTATCTGCAGCACTGCTACAGCCGGTGTTTCCAATATGCGCTGATCGAGGTATTCAAACCGTTTTTCTGAAATATGTTCGGGTTTACTAGGTATTATCCTGGAAGCTATATTTACCAATTGTTTAGCAAACGGGAAAAGTAAAATCGTATTTATAATATTAAAGACGGTATGGGCATTGGCTATTTGTCGGGCCACATTGCCAGGCGATAGCGATTGAATCAATTCAGCAAACGGTATAAATTGTATTATAAGTAAAAACACAGCGGTACCTATCACATTAAAACTCAAATGAACTATAGCCGCGCGTTTAGCAGTAACCGATGTACCTATGCTGGCTAACAAAGCTGTAATACATGTGCCTATATTCATACCGAATAATATAGGCAGGGCTACATCCAGCCCCACTATGCCCTGGAACGCCATAGCCTGCAATATACCTATAGATGCGCTGCTACTCTGTATTATACCTGTAAAAATAGCACCGGCGGTTATACCATATAACGGATTTTTAAAATTGAGCAGAAAGCTTATAAATTGTTCATTCGATCTGAGCGGTGACATTGACTCGCTCATAATATCCATGCCCATAAACAATATGCCAAAGCCCGCCATTATCTCTCCCAGATGTTTTAATGACTTTTTGGGAGCAAAAAATATAAACCCCACTCCTATTGCTATGGCTATAGGAGCTACAGCGGTCAACTTAAAAGCTATAAGCTGAGCTGTAACTGTGGTGCCTATATTGGCCCCCATTATAACGCCCGTCGCCTGCATAAGGGTCATTAGCCCTGCATTTACAAACCCCACTACCATAACAGTAGTAGCACTGCTGCTCTGTATTATAGCACTAACTGCGGCTCCTATCAATACGCCCATAAAGCGATTGGTGGTCAGTACTTCGATAAGCCGCTTAAGACGATTGCCAGCAGCCTTTTCCAGACCATCCCCAAGCATCTTCATGCCATAAAGAAAAAGGCCCAATCCTCCTAGCAGAGATATTATCATTTGCATAGCATATACTTCCCATCTTCCTCCATTGTTTAAAATATACTATTGATAATACGATTGTAAAGTTCGTCATAATTATAGCATATACCCACCTCTTTTCATTTACAAAAGAATTATTTCAAGCCAACGATATTATACCAAACATACATACCTTATGCTATAAAATTTTTGCACAAAAAAGAGGCTGTTAAAGCCTCTTTTTTAATCGTCCTATTCCATATCGAATATCTTGCCGGGATTCAATATATTATTGGGATCAAGCGCCTTCTTTATCCTACGCATAACGTTGAGCTGATCTTCATTCATAACAAGCTTCATATAGTGCTTGCGTTTAGAACCTATGCCATGCTCACCGCTTATGGTGCCCCCCAATTGAGCTGTCAGTTCATACATTTCCGTCAATACTTTAGGCAGAATTTCGTGCCATTTTTCCATCGTAAAATCAGGATTTTTAACCACTGTAGCATGTAAATTGCCGTCGCCGGCGTGACCATAACATGGTATAGGCACATCGTATTTATCTATTATCCCTGCCAAGCCCCGCGCAAAATCAGGTATATTGGATATCGGCACTACTATATCCTCCAAACTCTGGTGCGGGCTAACTACCTTAAATGCCTCGGCTACGTTACGCCTTATCTTCCATATCCGCTCTATCGTGGTATAATTATCGGCCACATATACTTCTATAGCACCGTTGGCTATACATAGCTCTCCTATGGTCTCATACTCGCTTTCGACCAGTTCCTTATTCTCGCCATCGATCTCTATAAGCAACATTGCACCGGCTTCAGCTACTGGGATAGTTTCATTCAAATATTGACATGATGCCTTAAACGACAATTCATCCATAAATTCTATGGCGGTCGGTATGATACGACCATTGGTCATAATCTTTGGAACCACGCTTATAGCAGTATCAACATCCTTGAATAAAACCAATAGATCTGCAGTTGCTGTAGGTAACGGCAATAGCTTTAATATTATCTTTGTATATATGCCCAATGTACCTTCAGCACCCACCATCAAATGAACTATATCGTACCCTGTAACGTCTTTAACGCGTTTGCCTCCAAACTCTACTATCTCACCGGTAGGCATAACCATTTCCAAACCATATATATAACGTCCGGTAACACCATATTTTATAGCCTTTCCGCCTCCAGCATTCTCCGCTACATTGCCGCCTATAAAACAGGTTTCCAAACTCATGGGATAACCGGCATAAAATAAGCCGTCGTCCTTTATGACATTATTGATCTCATTTGTCACTACGCCAGGTTCTACCACGGCCATGAGGTTCTCTTTATCGATCTCCAATATGCGGTTCATCCGTTCGACAGAGAGCAATATGCCGCCATACACCGGCACTGCTCCGCCCGATAAGCCGCTGCCAGCCGCTCTAGGCGTTACCGGTACCATGTATTCATTGGCCAATTTCATTATCTGCGATATCTCTTTAGCATTAGCGGGCTTGACCACCACATCAGGCATATGCGCATATTCTTTTTCAGCTACCTCATCGTGAGCATAGCTTTCCATACGTTCCGGATCATTCCATATAATGTTCTTTGAACCTACTATATCTATAAGTTTATCAACTAATTCTTGAGTTACGGCATTATAACGCATACTCATTTTACCGCCTCCTGCTCACGCTGCGCTGTGTATTGCTTCAATTTTTCTATTAATACCGGCAATACCTCCACGGCGTCGCCTACTATGCCAAAATCGGCTAATTTGAATATCTGCGCGTCCGGATCTTTGTTTATCGCTACTATAGTTTCCGATGTCTGCATACCAGCTATATGCTGTATTGCTCCGGAAATGCCTATGGCCATATATAATTTAGGCGTGACGGTTTTACCGCTCAAGCCGACTTGATGCGGGTATGTAACCCAGCCACGATCCACGACATCTCTGGATGCACCGACCGCACCTCCTAATAATTTGGCCAGCTCCTCGATATATTTGAAATTCTCAGCTTTACCCAACCCTCTGCCGCCGGCCACCACTGCATCAGCCTGCTGCAATGATATCTCCTGAGACTTATCCTCAATAAAGCCAAGCTTTTTTGCACGCGATACAAAACATTCGTACGGCAATACTGGCCTAATAACTTCACCTGTTCTTTTTATATCCCTTGGCGCAGGCTTCATGGAATGAGGGCGCACAGTGGCCATTTGCGGCCTGGCCTCCGGCGTCTTTATAGTAGCCAGTATATTGCCGCCTATAGCAGGTCTGGTCTGCAATAGGTTACCCGTACCTTCCTCTATATCAAGTATGGTACAGTCCGCCGTAAGGCCAGCGCGCTTTCTCATGGCCACATGCGGCAGCACTGTACGGCCCGTAGATGTAGCCGCGGCTATAACTATTTG
>JASGMM010000092.1 GCA_030156435.1 Clostridiales bacterium
GACCAGATGCTCATAGAAATCCACCATTTCCTCCGCTGTGCGGACGATACCCTCGCCTGGGAAATGATATTTGCCGTCTTTTTCATCGTACAATTCGGTGGCTGCCGTATCTATGGCTATGCGTATATCATCGCCTGCTTTATAGCCCGCCTTTTCCACAGCCTCCAGTATGACCTCTATGGCCTCCTCATTGGTCTTAAGGTTGGGCGCAAAGCCTCCTTCATCGCCTACAGCGGTGCTATAGCCTTTATCGCTCAATACCTTCTTCAGTGTGTGGAAGACCTCAGCGCACATGCGCAAAGCTTCCTTAAACGATGGAGCTCCAACCGGCATTACCATGAATTCCTGTATATCTACCGTGTTATCAGCATGTTTACCGCCGTTTAATATGTTCATCATAGGCACGGGGAGTACTTTGGCGTTAACGCCGCCTATGTACTGGTATAAAGGCAGACCCACGCTGGCTGCGGCAGCCTTTGCCACCGCCAATGATACACCCAATATAGCGTTAGCGCCCAGCTTCGATTTATTCGGAGTACCGTCCAGTTCGATCATAAGCTTATCGATAGCTACCTGATCGACGGCGTCCATGCCGATGAGCTCGGGTGCTATAACATTATTGACGTTGTCAACGGCCTGCAATACGCCTTTGCCCATATAACGGTTTTTATCGCCATCCCTTAATTCAATAGCTTCAAAAGCACCTGTCGATGCTCCCGACGGTACAGCGGCGCGGCCTATGAATCCACCTTCTGTCAGCACTTCTACCTCAACGGTGGGATTGCCTCTTGAATCCAGTATTTCCCTAGCCAATATGTCTATTATCTCGCTCATATTATATTGCTCCTTTCTCTTTTTGTATTATCAAACTTTGTCCGCTCATCTCAGCGGGTTGTTGTACATTCATTATCTCCAATAGAGTAGGTATTACATCGGCCAGCCGTCCTTGTTCTCGAAGTTTAACCGTTTTGCGCTTATCGTCCACTAATATGAAAGGCACCGGGTTGGATGTATGAGCTGTAAATGGCTCGCCTGTGGCATAATCCACCATCTGCTCGGCATTGCCGTGATCGGCCGTTATTATTACCCTGCCTCCACGGCTGCGCACGGTTTCGACAACGCGGCCCACGCATTTATCTACCGCTTCTATAGCGGCTACAGCCGCTTCCATAATACCCGTATGTCCCACCATATCCGGATTGGCATAATTTATAATGATCGTATCGTATTTATCCGATTCTATACGGCGTATCACTTCATCGGTTACTTGGAAAGCGCTCATCTCAGGCTTTAAATCATAAGTAGCCACTTTTGGCGATGGTATCAATACCCTGTCTTCACCTTCATTCGGCTGCTCCACGCCGCCATTGAAGAAAAATGTGACATGTGCATACTTTTCGGTTTCAGCTATTCTGAGCTGTTTCAATCCCAGCCCGCTTATATATTCTCCAAATGTATTTCTTAATTCTTGGGGTGTATACGCATACGATATATTGGTAAATGTCACATCATATTGCGTCATAGAAACGAAGAATACCGGGAAATAACCCCTTGCCCTTTCAAAACCATCAAAATCCGGTTTTATAAAACTGCTGGTTATTTCACGTGCTCGATCAGCTCTGAAGTTAAAAAATATAATAGAGTCATGCGGTTGTATAGTTGCCACCGGTCGACCATCTTTTTCTATTACCGTCGGTACCACAAACTCATCGGTTTCTCCACGGTTGTAAGCCATATCTACAGCATCCAGACCGCTAGCGGCTTTATAGCCTTCTCCAAGCACCATGGCATCATAAGCCTTTTTCACCCTATCCCAGCGCTTATCTCGGTCCATAGCATAATAGCGGCCCATCACGGTAGCTATATCACCAATGCCCAGCTCGTTTATTTTGCTTTGCAAAGCCTCTATATATATTTTAGCTGAGGCAGGGGGCACATCTCGACCATCTAAAAAGCAATGCACATAAACTTTTTGTAAGCCATGATTTTTAGCCAATTCCAGCAAGGCATACAAATGCTCTATATGACTGTGTACGCCACCATCTGATACCAAGCCCATTAAGTGCAAGGCAGAATTACGGTTTTTTGCATTTTCTATGGCCGCCAAAAACTCAGGGTTCTCGAAAAAAGGCCCTTCTTTGATATCTTTGGTTATACGAACCAGGTCCTGATAAACGATACGTCCAGCACCGATATTCAAATGTCCTACTTCGGAGTTGCCCATTTGCCCCTCAGGCAAACCCACATCCAAGCCGCTGGCGTAAATAGTAGTATGTGGGTAAATATTCCAATAATTGGTCAAATTTGGCCTATTAGCAGCATATATAGCATTACCTTCTCTTGCTTTGCTTATACCAAATCCGTCCAATATAATCAACGTGGCTAAATCCTTGGGCATATTTTCTCCTTTCAACAAGCTTTAACTATTATGGCAAAATCTTCAGCCTTTAGGCTGGCTCCTCCGACCAGCGCACCATCTATATCAGACATGGCCAGCAAATCGGCAGCATTCTTGGCATTAACGCTTCCACCATACTGTATCCTTACGGCCTCGGCCACATCTTGGCCAAACATACCGGCCACGGTATCGCGTATGATCTTTATAACGTCATTAGCATCTTCAGGCGACGCATTGCGGCCGGTACCAATAGCCCATATAGGTTCATATGCTATAACTACCTGCCGTGCCGCATCGGTCACCAATCCTTCCAAAGCTTCTTTAATTTGATTTCTAACCAATGTTTCGGTCTGCCTGGCTTCACGCTGTTCCAGTGTCTCTCCTACGCATACTATGGGGGTGAGATCGTGTGTAAATGCCGCCAATACTTTATTATTAACCGTTTGATCGGTTTCCGCAAAATACTGACGTCGCTCAGAATGCCCTATTATAACGTATTCTACCCCAATTTCTTTTAACATAGGCGCTGATATCTCACCTGTATAAGCACCTTTTTCTTCCCAATGCATGTTTTGCGCACCAAGCTTTATATTTGAACTCTTCAAAGCATCTTTAGCTGCCGGTAGACACACAAAGGGCGGACACACCACTACTTCACACTTTGCATCCGCCACTAATGGCTTTATTTCGTTTATCAAAGCGACAGCTTGACTTGGAGTTTCATTCATCTTCCAGTTACCAGCAATAATTGGCTTTCTCATAAAAATACCTCACATCCCAATTACCCTCGCTCGATGCATGTCGAGCGAGGTTGATTTGGGTAATCTATATGAAATTTAGGGGCGAATTTATTTGTCGTTTAGTACAGCTACCCCTGGCAGCTCTTTACCTTCCAGGAATTCCAATGAAGCACCGCCACCAGTAGATATATGCGTCATTTTATCTGCATAGCCTAATTGCTCTACAGCAGCAGCGGAATCGCCACCTCCTATAATGGTAACACCTTTGCAACGGCTCATCGCTTCAGCTATAGCTCTGGTACCATTAGCGAAAGCCGGCATCTCAAATACGCCCATAGGCCCATTCCATACCACAGTTTTAGCATTTTCTATAACCTTCGAAAACATCTCTATGGTCTTTGGTCCTATATCCATACCTTGCCAGCCGTCCGGCATCGCCTCACTGGGCACGACTTTATGCTCAGCATCAGCTTTGAATTCTTTAGCCACGACGTTATCTACCGGCAATAAAAGCTCAACTCCTTTAGCTTGAGCTTTAGCCATAAGTTCTTTGGCTAAATCAATTTTATCCTCTTCTACCACAGAACTGCCGGTAGAATAACCCTTAGCCCTGAAGAACGTATAAGCCATCGCACCGCCGATGATAAGCGTATCCACTTTGTCGATAAGGTTGTTTATAACGCCTATCTTATCCGACACCTTCACACCGCCCAGCACAGCTACAAATGGCCTCTCAGGATTATCAAGGGCTCTACCCATGATATCCAATTCTTTTTTAATCAGATATCCTGCCACAGCGGGCAAGTAAGCGGCTACTCCTGCTGTAGATGCGTGTGCCCTATGAGCTGTTCCAAAAGCATCGTTTACGTATATCTCTGCAAAGCTTGCCAAAGCTTTGGCAAATTCGGGATCGTTTTTCTCTTCTTCCGCATGGAAACGTACGTTCTCCAAGAGCACCACATCGCCTGGCTTCATAGCGGCTACGCAAGCCTTGGCGCTATCTCCTATAACATCTTTAGCGAGAACAACAGGCTTGTCCAACAGTTCCTGTAGCCTTTCTGCCACCGGCGCCATGCTATATTTCTCATCGAATTTGCCCTTGGGGCGTCCCAGATGAGAAACCAGTATAACCATAGCATTATGATCTATAAGGTACTTTATGGTAGGCAATGCTTCTCTTATGCGCCTATCATCGGTTATACGTCTGTTTTCATCCAGCGGTACATTAAAGTCTACCCTTACCAATACCTTTTTACCGCTTACGTCGATATCCTCTATGGTCTTCTTGTTCAACATGGCTTTACAGCCCCTTTTCGATTACGTAGTTTATCAGATCGGCTATCCTGTTTGAATAACCCCACTCGTTGTCATACCATGCTACGACTTTGACCATATCGTCGTCCATAACCATGGTAAGCGATGCATCCACTATCGACGAGCGTTCATCGCCGCGGAAATCCACCGATACCAATGGCTCCTCAGTATAGCCGAGTATACCTTTCATTGGCCCTTCAGAAGCAGCTTTCAACGCAGCGTTGACCTCTTCTGCGGTGACTTTTTTATCCAAGTCAGCCACAAAATCCACTATAGATACTGTAGGCGTGGGTACCCTCATAGCAAACCCATTAAGCTTGCCTTTTAATTCGGGCAACACCAATGCAACAGCTTTGGCCGCGCCTGTGGTGGTGGGTATTATAGACAGAGCGGCAGCCCTGGCCCTGCGCAGATCTTTGTGAGGCAAGTCCAATATCCTCTGATCATTGGTATATGAGTGAACAGTGGTCATTAAGCCGCGCTTAATGCCAAAATTATCTAATATAACCTTGGCAACCGGCGCCAAGCAGTTGGTCGTGCACGATGCATTGGATATAATGTTGTGCTCCGCCGGATTATATTTATCCTCGTTTACACCCATCACTATTGTTATATCCTCTTGCTTAGCAGGAGCAGAGATAATGACCTTCTTTGCACCGGCTTCAATATGCTTGGAAGCCTTATCGCGGCTGGTAAATAGGCCTGTGGACTCAAGCACTATCTCAGCCCCCATATCTTTCCATGGCAATTTAGCAGGATCGCGTTCCGCTAATATCTTTATCTCCTTGCCGTTTACGATCAATGCATCGTCTGTTGCTTCTACTTCACCGTTGAATTTACCGTAACATGAATCATATTTTAAAAGATGCGCTAACGTTTTTGAATCGGTCAAATCGTTTATGGCCACTACATCCATATCAGGATATTTAGCCAGCATTGCCTTAAAGGCATTTCTGCCTATGCGGCCGAAACCGTTTATACCTATTTTTGTAGACATAATAGAAACCTCCACTTATGTAAATTTTTATAAAAGCTTTGCAGCTCTTTCACTAGTATACCTAGGCCATGAATTATATATTACTTACATGACCTTTTGCCATCGTTAATATTCTATCATACTATCGGTTGAAATTCAATATCTGGTACAAATTTTGCTCCGTTTCATGCCTGAACGGTCACAAATAAAGATATGCCTTTTTAGGCATATCTTTATTTAGAGCTTTCTTCTTTTATCGGATGATGGTAACTGCATTTCCTCTCTGTACTTTGCTACCGTACGGCGCGAAATCTTTATACCCTTTTCATTCAACATAAGGGCTATGGCATTATCGCTTAACGGCTTATTAGAATCTTCATTATCTATAAATTCCTGTATGAATTCCTTTATGGCCGCCGCCGCTATACTGCCACCGTCTGATTTGCTTATGCCGCTCGCAAAAAAATACTTCATATCGAACATGCCTCTCGGCGTTTGCATATACTTTCCACTTACAGCACGGCTAACAGTAGATTCGTGCATGTCCACCATAGCAGCTATATCTTTTAATGTCAGTGGCTTTAAAAACTTGATGCCGTTATCGAAGAATTCCTGCTGCTGCTCTACGATGGCCGAAGCCACTTTTTGCAAGGTTATTTTCCTTTGTTCCACGCACTTTATAAGCCACAAGGCCTCTTCAAGCTTTTGAGAGATATAACCCGCTACAGCATCATCGACTTCATCTGTATCCAAAAGCTTTTTATAGAACTGATTTATCTCCAGATTCGGCATCGAATAAGGATGGAGCGTTATATTATATCCACCTTGCTTCTTGCTCACCAATATATCAGGTATGATGTATCTCGTTGCATTCCCATTAAAAAACCAGCGGCCCGGTTTGGGGTCCAGTTGCTTTACCATCTCGCTTATCTCTTGAATACGCTGAACCGGAATACCAAATTGTTTGGATATATACGCAAATTTATTTTCGGCCAACTCGCGCAGCGCTCCAAGTATAACGCTCTGCACATCGTCTTGCAATAACCCTTTTTGGCGAAGCTGTATAAGCAAGCATTCTCTTAAACTCCTAGCACCCACACCCGGCGGGTCAAGTTGCTGTATGACAGATAAAACCCGTGATACCGTTTGCCTGTCTATACCGAGCGACTCGGCGATCTCATATTTTGAAAGGCTTATATATCCGTTGTCGTCTAAGCTCTCTATTATATACCTAGCTATGCGCATGTCGGTTTCAGACAGATTGGAAGGCACCAATTGTTCTAAAAGATGCTGTTGTAATGATTTACTGTCATCGCCTATATCTTCATAATATAAACTCGACTTATCGCCACCAGCTTTAACATCATCATAGTCATAATAATCCTCATCAGTAAAATATTCGGTCCAGTCCGGAGGCGGATCTTCTATCACATAATCAGGCAATGATTCTTCTATACCTTTATCTATATTGTCTTCTAATTCCAGTAACGGATTTACTTCTACTTGCTCACGCAAATATTTATTCAGTTCTACAGCCGGTAATTGCAATATCCCCAATCCCTGTTGAAGCTGGGGGGTCATTATAACCTTTTGCGTTTGTTTTAATTCCACATCCATATTTACTCTCATTTTCATCACTTTTCTGCAATAAGGCATACCCTCACTAAATAAATAATTTTATTATTTATATTCTACTAACAATATAAAATCCTCTTTTATTTTATACTGAAAGTGATTTTATATCAACCCTTATTTTCATTTTCGATATCCGCCAGTTCTAATTTGGCTATAGATACCTCATAAGTCGTCTTATTTATAACCTCCTGCTCGCTTATATGCTTTTGATACTCCCTGCTCTGTAGCCTTCCCCATATTTTTATACGCTCGCCGATTTTCAAGTTGCTGCAAAAACGTGCATTCCGTCCCCACGCTATGCACGGTACATAATCGGATTTGTTATATGACCTGTTGACGGCTAACAATAGATCGCTTATTTCCCTATTCAATGGCGTTACACGATACACCGGCTGTTTGCATATAAATCCGTCTAAAAAGACCTGATTCGGGTTTTTTATATAATCATCTTCTTGAACCAACTTTATATCTCTGGCAAAAACCGTTATTATAAGCCTATTGCCTCCGTCTATAAATTTGTTGTAAGATCTTATCTGCCCTTCTATTACGATGGAATCCCCTATGTGTATCGTCAAGGTATTCAACAGCCTTTCAGATAGGGTTATCGGCAATATATCTTTATAAGCGCTTATTCTCGGTACAGATAAATGGAATGTATAAAATCCCTCACCATAGATCTGGTGACTGTATTGTAAATCGTCTTGTACAGTACCCGCCAGTATTATGCTGTTAGTATCGCAACCATATGTA
>JASGMM010000093.1 GCA_030156435.1 Clostridiales bacterium
TTCATGCCGGTCTTATAGGCGGTTTCTAACATGGCATCAGCAGCAGGCAAGGTTACATCCATAGGCTTCTCCACTATAACGTGCTTTCCGGCTTTCATCGCATCAATAGCTATCACATGGTGCAAACCACTTGGCACACATACATTTATCACGTCAATATCATCACGTTTAAGCATATCGTGATAGTCCACGTAATAATCGCACCCGTATTTTTGTGCCAGCTTTTGAGCCTTTTCTTCAACTATATCAGCTACGGCTACCAACTCAGCCCCGTCTATGCCGTCTATACAGGCTGAATGCGTGGCGCTTATAACGCCGCATCCTACTATTGCAAATCGCATATTTCTCCTCCTTTAATTCTATAAACTGTTAAGTATATCCATAAGTGCTCTATAAGCCCTTTTAAAATTTTCCGGACCTCCTCCGGGCAAACTGTTGTTCAAGTGCGGCTCTATGGAAAGAAAGCCTTCATATCCAGCTTGGTCTAATTCACGCAGTATATCGCGTACTCTGCCATCGCCTTGGCCGGCAGGCACTACGCTATGGTCTTTATACAGCGCATCTTTTATGTGCATATAGGCTATATGATCCTTCAATAAGCTAAAAGCGTGCGGATATGTTTCTACATCGCATTGAACAAAATTGGCTGGATCAAACGTTGCTTTGACAAAAGGCACGTTCATGGTTTGAATTATATCCACGCATCTTTCAGGGATATCCCCATATATCTCTTTTTCATTTTCATGGAGCAATATCATGCCCTGATCTTGCGCTGCCGTTACAAAAGCAGCCCACCTCTCCATGACCTCTCCTCTATAATCATAGGGGTCACTGCCTTTGGGAATAAAAAATGAGAACATGCGTATATAGGGCGTATCCAGCATATGCGCTACTTCCATGGCGCGTTTAAATCTGTCGAGATGAGGCTTGAAATCATCTTCTATCGAGATCTTACCTATTGGAGAACCTATAGCCGATAACCTAAATCCTCTTTGATCCAATTGTTTTTTTATATCCGATATGTCGTTATCCTGATAATCGATAATACATCGATCACCTACATTGCGCATCTCTATGTAATGGATATCGCATTGCTCTAATACATCCATTTCTTCTTGCAGATCCAGGGAAATTTCATCTGCAAAAGCGCTTAAAATAAATTTGGCCTTCATTTACCCACCTCCCAAGTCAATTTCTTTAATATTATTCTACCACTTTGCCACAAAATATCAAGTAAAATCTCATATAATATCAAGAGAAAATCTTGCCAAATGTATTTATTTATATTGTCGAATATGATAGAATATTGATAGATTTTAGTAGGAGGGTTTGAATGTGTTTTGTCCGCATTGCAATACGTGGAACGATGAGAATTATAACTATTGTTACAATTGTGGCACTAAATTACATATAGGCAATAAAGTAAACGATAGCAAATATGGCGATTCGATCGACACAGCCTTTGTATCTTCCAGCAACATAGCTAAACCTATGAAGCATAGCTTTAAAAAAAAGCGCACCGGCTCTAAGAAATCCGGCGTGTTTATCGCAGTTTGGATTTGCACGGCCGTGATAATAGTCATATTTTCTGTTCAAATGGGTAAAATGATAGCCGCTTCAACCAGTCGGAAGGTAAATATAGATAATGTTGTCAATGCCGAGCAATCCAAATCTACTCCTGCATCTACTATAAAAATTATAGAACCAGCCAGTGGATATGCAGAGGTCACAGATGACCACTATGTACTGAAGATCCAGGTTGATCCGAACTCTACCGTGCTTATAAACAGCAATGATTTCTCTGACCTGGTCAATGCCGATGGCACACTTGAAGCCAGCGTTAACCTGCCATCAGAAGGCATAAACGACATATATGTAACAGTTAGTGCCCCCAATCGCTCGCTGGTACGACAGTCTGTATCTATAAAGCGCTTGCCTAAAACCGTTGCAGATACGGTCCCGGGTGAAGAAAATCAAACCAATAATCTGTCCGATCAGCCACAAAGCGAGGATGAATATATAAGAAAGGCATGGGATATACCTTACGATCAGTTAATAAAATATCCCAGGGTTTATCAGGATAAAATAGGGCTTTTTTTAGGTGAAATAGAGGATTTATCGGTGCAAAATGATATATCGACTTTTTACCTCAAGCTACCGTCGTCCGATAAACTATATATAGAGTACCAAGGTACGCTTTCATCATGGAAGCAAGGCGATAATATAAAATTATACGGGGAAGTTGATGGCACTTACGATACCCTTCCCCGTGTGAAAGCGCGTTATATTTACGCTCAATGATTATTGCTGACTCATCTTGCCAAGATCGCCAAGCTGTACGTTAAAGTCTAATTCTTTGCCGTTTCTCCAAACAGTAACGGTTACTTCGTCGCCGATTTTATGTTGTTTTATTATGTTTTGAAGTTGGTCAAACGTCTTTATTTCAGTACCGTCCAGCTTTATTATAATATCGCCGGGTTTTATTCCAGCTTTTTCGGCCGGCCCACCTGGCATAACCTCATTCACGCCTATGCCATATGGCATATCAGGCGTTATATTAGCATACTGTTGCCTAATAATATCGTTTATTTCCAAACCGGTTATGCCGAGTCCAGGACGGCTCACATAGCCTTGTTTTATGAGCTGCTCTATTATGGGTTTAGCCTCGTCTATCGGTATGGCAAATCCTATACCTTCAGCGCTGATAGCACCGTAGGATGGGTCTATGCCGGCTACTACCTCTTTTAACGTATTTATACCTATAACCGTACCGTTCAGGTCAACCAATGCTCCTCCGCTGTTACCGGGATTTATGGCGGCATCGGTCTGAAGCATCTTCATTGTTCTGCCTTCTACCGTCAATGTGCGATCTGTGGCGCTAATAACGCCCATGGTAACAGTACCAGCTAAATCTTTGCCTAGCGGATTTCCTATAGCCACCACTATTTCACCAGTTTGTGTCTTGGATGAGTCACCTAACGTTGCTGCAGGTAGGTTGTTTTTATCAACTTTAAGAACTGCCAAATCGCTGTCACGATCGGTACCCACGATTTTAGCAGGGACTTCTTCACCACCCTGTAGCAACACTGTTACGCTGTCTGCACCTTCTACTACATGATTGTTAGTGACGATATAGCCGTCAGATGATATTATTATACCGGATCCCGATCCTTGCTCTTGCTGCCGCGTGGATGGCTGATCACTATCGCTACCCTCATTATCTCCGCCTTGTCCCCATGGGAAATCTCCAGGGTTAAAGAAGAACCCTCCTCCTGGCCTTTGAACAATTTCCACCTTGTTTATCACGCCCACTACCGCAGGGCCTACATTTTTAGAGATATCGACTATTGGATTGTCGCTTTTAAGTATTGGCAAATTATCGCTGCTCACTATAATGGGAGACGACGCATTGTCTGATGCAGCATTGCTCTGCTCATTAGCTTCGGTCGAACCGATCGCCTGTTGGTTTTGTACCGGGTTACCAATATAGTACATTATTATAACTCCTATCAGTATACCTACCAGTACGAGAACCAGATACGTAAAAAAGCTCGGTTTTTGTTTGTAATCCTTATGATCGTCATCATAATCAAAGTTATAGAAATCGCTCATATCAAGCGCCTCCTCGTTTATTCTTCACTTATAATTATATTGGTATAACTTTAATAATCAATAAACAATCTGTAAATAATAGCGCTTATTCGATATGGTTTAGGGTAAAGGTAAAAGTCGTGCCCTGCCCAGGAACACTTTTTACCCATATGCTTTGACGATGCTGTTCTATGATTCGTTTAACGATAGAAAGCCCTAATCCCGTACTGCCAGAGGCTCTGGATTTGTCGGCGGTATAGAACCTTTCCCAGATATGAGGCATGTCTTCTTCGGATATGCCTATGCCGCTGTCGCTTACTGAAATATATACTTTATTCCCTTCTATACGCGTACTAACAATCAGATGCCCTTTCTCTGGTGTAAACTTTATGGCATTATCTATGAGATTTATGAGCACCTCTTCTATACGATCTCTATCGGCTTCTACCATACAGCGATCCTGCTCAAAATCTATTTGGACATCCAATTCCTTTTGCTCAATACGCTTCTCTTGTTTTAATAGAACGCGCCTTATCAGCTCATTCACATCAAAATTAGACATGGTTAATTGAAATTGAGAGGATTCCATACGGGATAATTCCAACAGTTCCTTTATAATCTTATTTAATCTATCTGTTTCTTCTAAAACTATAGTAAGATATTGCGCTTGTTCTTCCGGAGGTATAGTACCATCCAGAATGCCCTGTACAAATCCCCTTATGCTGGTCAATGGCGATTTCAATTCGTGGGATACACTGCTAACAAATCCACGTCTCATATCTTCTAAATTTTCCAAAGCCTCAGCCATTTTATTAAAACTAGTCGCTAGCTGACCCACTTCATCTTTGGAGCTTACAGTGGCTTTTTGTGAAAAATCGCCTTTTGACATGGACTTAGCGATATCGCTCATCTCTATTAGAGGTTGAGATATACGCTGAGAGATCCAATAAATCAATATGGTAGCCACAGAAGCGGATATTAATAAAGACAGCCATATAAAACGATAAGCACTTTCTAATGCCATATTTATCTCATATAAAGGCGAGTGCATAAATACAGCTCCCATTATCAACCTGCCCATCTTTATGGGCATACCGACGGTCAGCATAGGTGTTGAAAAGCGATCATCGAATTTGCCGATTTTCGTTATGGTTTCTCCCGACAATACCTTCTTAACATCCTCGCCTGTAAGCTGCACGCCTCTCCAACTGTTATCTAAAAAACCTGATTCGGCCCAAACATATCCTCTATTATCGACGAACCATATGCTGGCATTAACTGTTTTATCCACTGTGCTTAATGCAAAATTCAAGTATTTCTCATCTATATAGCCAAGCAAGTATTGCGCGGCCAATTGGTTTATATCCTGACCTCCGTTTAGCAACTGTTGTTCTTTTTGGTTTAAGTAATAATCACGCAAAAAATTAGACATCAATAAGCTCATCATGATAAGCATAATGAGCATAGCTATTAAATATGCAAGCATGAGCTTGTTAAATATAGACCGTATACCTCCAAAAGCAGTTTTTTTACTATTTAACTTCAAATTTATATCCAACCCCCCATACAGTACTTATCTTCCATGGGTCATTCTCACTCCCTATCTTTTCCCTCAAGCGATTTACATGAACATCCACCGTCCTTGAATCACCATAATAATCAAATCCCCATACCTGTTCCAGCAGTTGTTCACGCGTATATATCTTGTTGGGATGGCTAGCCAAAAAATAGAGTAGCTCAAATTCCTTTGGAGGCAATTCCAGCTCTTTCTTTTGATATTTAACCAGCATAGTATTTTTATCTATGACAAGGTTTGGATAAACGATAACGTTATTAGCATCGTTATCCTGGTTATATCTCCTCAATACCGCTTTTACACGCGCTATTAATTCTTTTGGGTCAAATGGTTTTACAACGTAATCATCAGCACCCAATTCCAGCCCAAGCACTTTATCGAAAGTTTCACTTTTAGCTGTAAGCATTATAATAGGTATATCGCTCATCCTTCGGATTTCACGGCATACGTCCCAACCATCCTTACCCGGCAACATTATATCCAATATGACGATATTGGGAGGGTTGTTGGAAAAATGACTCATACCTTCCTTGCCGTTATTGGCTATATCGACTTCAAATCCCTCTTTGGTAAAATATAAGTTCAACAATTGGCATATGTTTTTATCATCGTCTATAATCAAGATCTTATAATTATCAGCCATTTGCATATCCCTTTCATACAACACTTATTATACCTATTATATTGAGAATAAGCTCATACTACAATAGCAAATTCGATTTTTTATAAAATCCTTATTAGTCTTCAAATTCTATGGAAACTCTGCACAGATCTCCGCGGTACTTTGCCACCGTATATTCTATATATCTATTTTTCTCATCCTTTACCAGGCTTTCTATTTGCAAAAGAGGGGTATTGGGAGATATGTTTAAATATTGGGCATCACGAGCATATGGAGCTATAGATTGAATTACAGAGTTCATCCTGAGAGGATTTACTTTATATTTATCCCTGAGAATGGTATACAGAGATGTGAAGTTTTCGGTTTCTTTTAATAGGCCATCGAAATACATGGCCGGCAACCATGTGGTGTTGTAAGCGAGCGGCACATCATCAACATATCTGATTATTTCCAGCTTATATACTTTTTCCGGCGTTTTCATATGAAAGGCTTCCACTATGTATGTCGGCGCCAAGGCCTCTTCTTTGTGTATAAGCTTTGCTCCCGGAACATGTCCCAGATCCCTTACTATCTGCGAGAACTGAGTTACAGGAGTGATAGCATACCTTATATCCAAAGGCTTATTATTAACAAAATAGCCCACGCCTTGATGGGGCTTTATAAGCCCCACCTGGGTAAGGCGCGTCATAGCCTGCCTTACAATATACCGGCTGGCATTAAATCGGGTGCATAGCATATACTCGGACGGCAGCCTATCCCCCGGCCGATAGCTGCTTATGATCTCCTCTTGCAAAATATCCGCTATTTTCAGATATTCGGGCATCTTCCTCATATACACACCTCCGTTATACGAGCTTCACAGCTCTACACGATAGCTTATACCATGCCTGGCAAACCCAAGGTTCTCATAAAATCTATGAGCACCTTCTCGCTTTATGTCACTGGAAAGCATCAATTTATAGCATTTTCTTTCTTTAGAGATCTGTATTGCCTTATCCATCATGGCCCTCCCTATCCCCATGCCGCGATATTCCGATCGTACCACCACGTTTTCCACCACCGCATACGCTTTGCCGCCATGCCCCAAGTTTTCACATATAATCAACGTAAAAGTGGCGATGATATTGTCGGTATCATCGAATACCGCGAATATCCTATAATATGGGTATACCCGCATCATCTCCCATATATTTTTCGCTGTTTCAAAGGAAATATTCGCTTCACTATCGAGTTCCTTCAAAAGTTCCAATATCCCCACGAGTTCATCGTCGCCCGCAATTTCTCTAATATTCATAATTCCCTCCATTACATGCCGTACTTTTCCAAGAAAATATGGATATCATTTAAATCCCGGTATCTTTCTTTAATTGTATCATAAGGCCAATCCCACCATGCAATATCCATAAGCTTACCTATTACATCCTCTGTGAATCGCTTTCTGATCGGCCGAGCAGGCACGCCTACCACTACGGCATAGGGCTCGACATCTTTAGTGACCACCGCCCCTGCGCCGACCACTGCTCCCGTGCCCACCGTAACCCCCGGCAAAATGATAGCCCCATGCCCTATCCATACGTCATGGCCAATGGAAACTCGATGGGCTCTCCTCCATTCGAAAAAATCCCCGTCATCGCTATCATCCAGTCCGTATGAAACACGCCTATATGTCATATGATGCTGTGTTACCCTGTCCATAGGATGATTGCCCGGGTTTATACAGGCATGGGACGCTATGGAACAGAATCTGCCTATATCGGAATAGATTATCTCATTGCTGCCGGCTGTATAAGTAAAATCGCCTATATTTGACTCCAAAACCATATTGTATGGCCCTATGACAACCCATTTGCCCAATGTGCAATCCATCGTTTTTGAAGTTTCATGTATTTTTGGCAGTTCATTTGCCATATAAACCCCACCTTTCAGATTTTATAGTCACCGGCATCATAGATTTCAGGATCTCATTCCACTTTACGTACACTGTTTCCCATTTGGAC
>JASGMM010000019.1 GCA_030156435.1 Clostridiales bacterium
CTAAGAGCTGATATAAAAGCTAAGATCCAAGCAAAAGTAAATATATGGCTTCCAGAAGAGAGATAAGTGCCTATTGTAAATTTTCATGCTTCACCTCTGTATTTTACAGCATCTTATAGACAGTGCTAAAAGATTTAAGTATCATAATATTATAGCTGTTATAGCCGGCGATAATGAAGCCAGCATAAAACTTCATCGGAAGATGGGCTTTCAGACTGCAGGATGTATAAAGGAAGCTGGCTATAAATTCGATCGATGGCTGGATGTGATCTATATGCAATATATTATAGGGGGTAATGATAGTGGCAGATAGTATAAAAAAAGCGTATTCCTTTTACAAAGAGGAATTCGATGCGGCCAAACTGTACTTTTATTTGGCTAAAAGAGAAAGTGACAGCGCAAACAAGAGCAAATTTCTCGAACTTCATGATATCGAAGCAGGGCATGTTAAATTTTGGTATTTATTTTTGAAAAATCGAGGGTATGAGCCAAAAGGTAGTACCGGCAATATAAAATTAACGCTTTCTAAATTTTTGAGGAAGCTGCTTGGCGCCGGGCTTTATACGTCGATCCTTGAAATGGGAGAATCCACTAGCATAGAGGCTTACACCGAATTCCTTTCATCGGGGGACTTAACTGCTGAAGAAAAAGAAGGGTTAAAGAAGATAATCGAGGATGAATTGGACCATGAGAGCTTTTTTGAGAACCAAAAGAGCGTGATGCCGGTGAACAACGTTAGGGATTTCATATTGGGTATGAACGACGGCTTGGTGGAGCTTTTAGGAGCGGTGACGGGGCTCTCGGCAGTATATCCGTCCAACCCTTTGTTCGTTGGTATAAACGGACTTGTAGTAGGATTGGCAGGGGCAATGTCGATGGCCATCGGGTCATTTATATCAGTAAGGTCACAAAGGCAGGTAAACGAAGGGACACGGAGGAAAATGGAATTGCTTTTTGGGGTATCTAAGGATAGGGCCAAACAGGAGCTGCTTGATAAACTTACCGAATCCGGTATGCCCGAGGATGTAGGGAAAGAGGTTGCCGATAGAATAGGCGAGAACCAAGAGTCTATGATAGGGCTTTTGATAGATGAGAACGACGAAAATGAGATACGTTCGGCGGCTTTTACCGGGCTTGCTTATGTAGCAGGAGTAGCCTTTCCCGTACTGCCGTATTTCCTGCTGCCATCCTCAATATCAGCGCTCATACTATCGGCTGTTTTAGCAGGTATAGCACTCGCCGCAGTAGCCACGATAGTATCGATTTCTGCTGGCAATGCAAATATAAAAGGGAAAATAATAGAGATGGTGGTATCAGGCTTAGGTGCCGCAGGAGTTTCTTATATCTTTGGTTTAATAGTACAGGGCTATTTCGGTGTAAGCGTATAAAGATACATAAAGGATTATTTCGTTTGTAACCACTTTTATGTATATGATTCGAAGCATATTTATGATATAATCTTAGCCATAAAGACCTCCTTTGATTATTTTTTTACAAATTTTGCTCTTGACGAAAGGATGAATAAAGGCTATACTATATACTCCCGTTTTCGACAGTTGCAAGAGAATATGACATATGGAATCCGCTATTTTTAGCGGATTCTAAGACTTTTTTAGCTCTATAAAAATGTTGTATGGGAACTCTATTTGGTAATTTTTTTGATTATTTTATTCAAGTCCTTCGGAGCATGGTTTTTGTTATCCAGACGCATGCCGTATATGCTGTTTAAAGCAGTACACACCTCGCTTTTTGTGTATGTTGCCATATAGTACATACCATTCATATCTGCAACATTCATGTTCTGCAGCGTTGTCAGAATATTTTCGGTAGTATAATGCTTGCCGTATTGATCCAGCTTGTTCTCTAATAACCGGTAAATCAATAAAGCAGTATAGCAAATCATAAAGTGTGCTATTATCCTACTCTGATTCCTGTGATAAATCGGTCTGGCACGGAAGTTGGTTTTTAATACCCGAAAACAATCTTCAATCTTGCAGCGCCTTGAATTGATTTCTAATATTGATTTTGCGCTATCTTCAAGATTTGTTGCTACGGCATAGTACCCGTCATATTTTTCTTCCCTTTCGATAGCGGCCTGGTCGAGCTTGTAATAATCAGAAGCCTTTTCACCATTCTTTCCCACTGATATCCTAGTTATGAAACGGGTTACATCATGCGGCCCTTTTTTCACATCCTCCACAGCCTTATGCTCGATGATGTCTTTAGCTCTTTCAATCTGTGCATTCCTTATGCTCCGCTGATATTCCATCATTTTTCTGGAAAAGGTAACAATGATGCGCTGCTTAAGAACCGCTTTAGATTTTACCTTTTTTGTGTTTCCGTTTTTGAATACTCTTTCCTCATACAGGCCAACATCTACCGCACTGTCCACATCTATTACCTTGTAAGCTACATCGTTGTACAAAGACAAGTTATCTTTATTGAATCGGTCGAATTCCTTCATATGGCGGATTGTAACAAGGGAATCATCTGAGAGCCTGCGATACCCAAAATCATTGAATACAGCCTGCTGCAGTGTCTCTGACAGTTTCTTGACGGATTGTGTTACAATGAAAGCCCTTCCACCAAAAGAATTGTATTCCCTGATGTTAAGAGAACCAAGCCCAGCATCCGCACAATAGATAAACGGTTTTCCCTTAAACATCTTAGTGATTTTTCTCTCAAGCGGTATAGCGGATTTTTGCTCATTATCAGAACCAGGATTAATGCACATTGAGATGGGAATCCCGTTACCATCCATGAAAAGCCCCATCTGCACAAGAGGGCTGGGCTGATGCTGCTTTGAAGGTCCATACTTGCGAAATCCTTTCAGTATCTCACCCGTTACCTCATCTACAAAATCGTCGTCTTCTTGCTCGGTTTCAAAATAATAGTTTGTACAATCAAAATAACATACAGAGGTGTTCCTGGGCATGATATTTTCACTGTTTAAATAAAGATGCTCCAGATAACTATCATAATTATCTTCCAATATGTCCATAAAGCGTAATATATGCTGATACTCAAAAGATGGCTGCTCAAAATATGTATCCAGCTTATCGAATGTTCCCCATTTAGACTTAGGATCTAATATCCTGGCAAAGGTCAGAAACCTATTTATATCATTGCAGCTAAACGTGGCCTTGCTATCCATCTGAACATCTTTAAAGAAATCCGGTATCTTTAGGTCCTGATAGATTTTCTGCAGAACAAAATAACCGATATTCAAGAGGGTTGACTTGGAGGCAACATAATTGGTAGCTGATAACTTCTCATCAAAATCGATCTTTATATTTAATTCAGCTTTGTTGCTTTTGTAAGCCTCATTATACTTGCGTACCTCTTGCTTGGCATAAGCAAGAGGATCAGGGGAAATTGCTAATAGCTCAGAATGCTTGCCAATTCTTTTGACATTCCTGGTTGATGTCTTCTTGCCATTGCGGAATCCCATCTGGATAAAATATGTAGGGTCCTTGGATTTTCTATCATAGTATAATTTCATGCGTATGCCATCCTCTCTATATATTCTATTATATCACGGATATATAAAACATACAACACCATACAACAAAAAATTCAAAAAATTTTGACAAGAAAACATGATAAATTCAGCTTTTGTAAGGATTTTATTCATCTACAACTGTCGAACTCCCGGACCTCCTTTGATTATTTTTTTACAAATTTTGCTCTTGACGAAAGGATGAATAAAGGCTATACTATATACTGTGATGGGCACCCGTAGCCTAATTGGATAGAGCGTTAGATTACGGACCAAGAGGCTAGGAGTTCGAATCCATCCAGGAGCACCGCGGATTATCTTTGTATTAATGGGTACTACAAATAATTTATTAAGGAGTATAAGCTGGCATAGCTCAATCGGCAGAGCAGCTGATTTGTAATCAGCAGGTTAAGGGTTCGAGTCCCTTCGCCAGCTCCATATTTTAGCAGTTTGCAGGGCTTGGGATGGTTTCCCAAGCCTATTTTAGTGTTTGAAACGTGCTTGAGTTTTGAATAGGTATTTAATCGTGCCTTGATGCATAAAAATGGTTACAAACGGAAATTATTCATAAAAATTCTCTATAGACATTACTGTTTCTTTATGATATACTATAAAAAATTTATATACGACCTTTAAATTGGCCCTGTGAGGCTGGTAAGGTTATTGCAGTTCAAAGAGCAAGAGAATATCTGTAAAATCTTACCGCACAGGTAAGATTTTTTTATGCCCGGAGATGAATATGATGAAAGAAAAAGCCCTGATAATGGATGAAATAGCAATAAATCGAGCCATAACACGCATAGCTCATGAGATCATAGAACGCAACAAAGGCGTCGACGACCTGGTGCTTATAGGCATACACCGTCGCGGTGTGCCCTTAGCCTTGCGTTTGGCTGATAAAATACAACAGGTAGAAGGCTTGTTGCCCCCAGTCGGCGTTTTAGATATAACGCTATACAGGGACGACCGCGGCGATGCCGCCGATAAATGCATAGTCACCACTACCGATATTCCTTTCGATATCGCCAATAAAAAAATCGTCATGGTCGATGATGTGCTCTTCACCGGCAGGACAGTTAGAGCGGCAATGGATGCGCTGATGGATATGGGCCGTCCCAAATCAATCCAATTAGCCGTGCTCATCGACCGCGGGCATAGAGAACTGCCTATACGAGCTGATTTCGTGGGCAAAAATGTGCCCACTTCCAGTGCGGAGGTCGTGTCGGTATATGTCAAAGAAATAGATGGCATGGATAAAGCCGTTATAGAAGAGTAGTTTTCGACTACTCTTTTTTTGAACAAAAGGAGGAATAAATGCGACAGACTGCATTACATGGATATGATATACTCGGCCTGAGAGGTATGTCCAAAAATAACATAGATCTGATATTGCATACCGCGGCTAAGATGAAAGCTTTGCTACAACGAGGCAAAAAGGATATGGAACTTTTATCCGGCAAAAGCGTGGCTATAGTGTTCTATGAGAACAGCACGCGCACGCGCCTTTCTTTTGAACTAGCCGCCAAATACTTAGGCGCACATGTTGTGTCGATGTCGGAACAGGGCAGCAGCGTGGCAAAAGGAGAATCGCTGGAAGATACCCTGGATACCATCGCCATGATGGCGGCCGATGCTATCGTCATAAGGCATTCGCATTCAGGCGCTCCGACCGTCATGGCGTCAAAGATCGATGTGCCTATCATAAATGCCGGAGATGGTATGAATGAACATCCTACCCAAGCCCTTTTGGACATGTATACCATGCTTGAATACAAAGGCCGTTTGGATGGATTAAAAGTCGCTATAATAGGCGACATATACCACAGCCGCGTGGCGCGCAGCAATATATGGGGCTTAACCAAAATGGGCGCGCAGGTCGTAGTTGCAGGGCCGCCCACTTTGCTGCCGAAGGATATCGAGGCTATGGGAGCGCAAGTATCGTCCGACGTCGAGTATGCCATAAAAGGCGCTGATGTGGTGATGGGCCTGCGCATGCAAAGGGAGAGGCAAAGCGCCGGTCTTGTACCGTCGCTGGCCGAATATACACGCTATTTTGGTATAAATGCTCAAAGGTTGGCTATGGCCAAGGGCGATGCCATATTGATGCACCCCAGGCCGGCCAACATCGGCGTGGAAATAAGCGCGGATATCATAAATGGACCGCAATCGGTCATAAGCCGGCAGGTTACAAACGGCGTGGCCGTACGCATGGCATTATTGTATCTTATATTAGGAGGAGGCGATGATATTGAGGATATTGATTAAAGGTGGCCGTATAATAGACCCATCTTCTCATACCGACAAGGTATCAGATCTTCTTATAGAAGAAGGTTTCATCAAGGCTATAGACTATAATATAGAATGCAATGCCGACAGCGTCATAGATGCCAGTGGATTATGGATAATTCCAGGATTGGTGGATATGCATTGCCATCTCCGCGAACCGGGCTACGAATCAAAAGAAACCATATATACAGGTACACGCAGCGCCGCCGCCGGCGGTTTTACATCGGTGGCATGCATGCCCAATACGCAGCCACCCATCGATAGCAAGCTTATGGTAGAATATATACGCCTTAAAGCTGAGAAAGAGGCGGCAGTAAAGGTTTATCCGATCGGATGTATAACCAAAGGGCGTGAAGGTAAGGAATTAGCAACTTTTGGAATGTTAAAAGAGGCCGGTGCCGTAGCGCTGTCGGATGACGGGGACAGCGTGGCAAACAGCCGTATCATGAGATTGGCCTTGCAGTACGCTTTATCATTCGATATGCCCGTCATAGCCCACTGCGAGGATAAAGGACTGGCGGCAGATGGCATTATAAACGATGGGGCAGTGGCCACGCGTCTGGGATTGAAAGGCATACCGGCAGCCGCCGAAGAGGTCATTGTAGCCCGCGATATCGTATTGGCCGCTTCCGCAGGAGGGCGTTTGCATATAGCTCATGTCAGCACTGCCGGCTCTGTCGAAATGATAAGGCAGGCGAAACGCTTGGGCATAAATGTTACTTGTGAAACATGCCCTCATTATTTCTCTCTGACCGATGAAATGGCCGAAGGCTATAATACTGCGGCTAAAGTTAATCCGCCGCTTCGATCGCCGTCCGATGTAGAGGCTATAATATCAGGATTGAAAGATGGCACCATAGATGTTATAGCTACAGACCATGCACCTCATGATTTATCAAGCAAAGGCGATGATATATATAATGCGGCTTTTGGCATATCAGGCTTCGAAACAGCGCTGTCTGTAGGCATAACCTATTTGGTTGATACCGGCATACTCGAACCTATGCAATTCATAGCCAAGATGACTCATGTGCCGGCCGATATATTGGGTATAAATGCCGGCCAATTATCGATTGGATTGCCCGCAGATGTAGCTATAGTGGATCCATACGCCGAATATACGGTGGATACAGGAAAATTCATATCTAAGGGGAAAAATTCGCCCTATGACGGTATGCGATTAAAAGGGCGCGTATTGTATACCATAGCAGATGGGCGATATGTTCTTTACGGCGGACAAATTGCGAAGGGGGACGGCAATGATAATAGATAAACTCATAGAAAGATCGGTAGCAAAGCAAAATCCTACGGTTCTAGGCCTGGACACGCGTATCGAATATGTACCGGAACATATAAAAAGACAGTATTTTGCTTCCGGCGTCGATATGAAAATGGCATGCGAGGCTATACTGGAATTTAACTGTAGCATAATAGATGCTGTATATGATATAGTCCCGGCAGTTAAGATTCAGATGGCATATTACGAGATGTACGGCTTCTACGGTATAAAATGCTTTAACGATACGGCGCGCTATGCCAAGAGCAAGGGGCTTATAGTCATAGGCGATGTCAAGCGCAATGATATAGGAGCCACGGCTCAAGCTTATGCTACAGCCTATCTTGGGCAAACCTTTATAGATGATGGTGTGGCGCAAAACGCCTTTGACGTAGATTTTATAACAGTAAATCCGTATCTGGGATTCGATGGCATAAAGCCATTTGTAGATGCATGTAAAGCCTATGATAAAGGCTTGTTCATACTGGTCAAAACATCCAATCCATCTTCCGGGCAGATTCAGGATGTGGTAACTCGAGATGGCAAAAGTATATATCAGATAGTGGGACAGCTTGTGGAAGAATGGGGGCAGGATGTTATAGGCCAGTTTGGCTATAGCGCTGTAGGCGCAGTGGTAGGAGCTACTTATCCGGAGCAGTTGCTGCGGCTGCGACAGGATATGAAACATACTTATTTCTTGGTGCCTGGCTACGGTGCGCAAGGCGCATCTGCCGAGGATATAATAAACGGTTTCGACGAACACGGCCTGGGCGCTATAGTAAACGCTTCGCGCAGTATTATATGCGCTTACAAAAGCGATAAATGGAGCAAAGCCTTCAAGCCCGAAGAATTTTATCAGGCTGCGCGTTGCGAAGCCATAGATATGAGAAATGACATAGCCACCGCTATGATAATGAAGAGATAGGAGGAGTATAAATACATTGCCAAAAAGAGATGATGTAAAAAAGGTTATGGTCATAGGTTCGGGGCCGATAATTATAGGTCAAGCCGCCGAATTTGACTATGCAGGTACCCAAGCATGCCAGGCCTTGAAGGCGGAGGGCATAGAAACGGTATTGGTCAATAGCAATCCGGCCACCATCATGACCGATACGAACATGGCCGACAATGTTTATATTGAACCATTAACCGTAGATATGATAGAGGCTATAATACAAAGAGAGCATCCAGACAGCCTGTTGCCTACTCTGGGAGGTCAGACCGGTTTGAACCTGGCAATGGAGCTGGCTGAAAAGGGCATACTCGATAAATATAATATAAAACTGCTGGGCACATCGGCACAATCCATAAGGAAGGCCGAGGACCGCGAGGCTTTCAGGGAGACCATGAAAGCGATAGGCGAGCCTATAGTGGATAACGTTATAGCCAATGATCTTGATACGGCACTGACTTTCGCCCGGAAGGTGGGATACCCTGTAATAGTGCGGCCGGCATATACGCTAGGAGGCACAGGGGGCGGCATAGCCCGCGATGAACACGAACTGCGCCGTATAGCCTCAGATGGATTAAGATTGAGCCGCGTACATCAGGTGATAGTGGAGCCTTCAATAGCAGGATGGAAGGAAATAGAATACGAGGTTATGCGCGACAGCAATGGAAACTGTATCACTGTCTGTAACATGGAAAATATAGATCCCGTAGGCATTCATACCGGGGATAGCATAGTTGTGGCCCCATCGCAGACACTGTCGGATAAGGAATATCAGATGCTGCGGTCAGCTTCCATAAATATAATAAACGCTTTGGAAATAGAAGGAGGCTGCAATGTCCAATTTGCATTGGATCCGAACAGCATGGATTACTTTGTGATAGAGGTGAATCCAAGGGTAAGCCGTTCCAGCGCATTGGCATCCAAAGCCACCGGATACCCCATAGCGCGCGTTGCCACTAAGATAGCTATAGGGTATACGCTGGATGAGATAATAAACAGTGTTACCGGCAAAACTTATGCATGCTTCGAACCTACACTGGATTATGTGGTCACTAAAATACCCAAGTGGCCATTCGATAAGTTCGTGTACGCCGAAAAGACGCTGGGTACGCGGATGAAAGCTACGGGCGAGGTTATGGCTATAAGCACAAACCTCGAAGCCAGTCTCCTCAAAGCAGTGCGCTCCTTGGAGCTGGGCATATATTCGCTGGAAGTGGATCATATACACCGTTTGTCCGACGAGGAGATCAAATCCAGAGTAGCGGAGATAAGCGATGAACGGTTGTTCGTCGTGGCTGAGGCTTTGCGCAGGGGCTTCAGCATGGAATATATACACGATATAACAAAAATCGACTTCTTCTTCTTGAATAAAATCAACAATATAGTTGCTTTAGAGGAACATATAAAAACATTGAGCCGTGATACCCTCGATAAAGAAACGCTGCTCAAGGCTAAAAGAATGGGGTTTGCAGACGCAGCTATAGCCAAATGGTTGGGTATATCGGAGAATGAGGTAAGGCAATTGAGGAAGCAATATGGCATAAAAGCCGTATTCAAGATGGTGGATACATGTGCGGCCGAATTTGAAGCGGTCAGCCCGTACTATTATTCGACATATGATCAAGGCGATGACTGGCGGCCATTCGACAAGCCGAAAGTAGTCGTATTAGGCTCCGGCCCTATACGCATAGGTCAGGGCATAGAATTCGATTATTGCTCGGTGCATTGTGTATGGGCGTTGAGAGAAGCCGGCTACGGTACCGTAATTATCAATAATAACCCTGAAACCGTCAGCACTGATTTTGATACATCCGATAGGCTGTACTTTGAGCCTCTGACTGCCGAAGATGTGGCCAACGTTCTCGAAGCAGAGCAACCGTTGGGCGTAGTGGTTCAATTCGGCGGCCAGACGGCCATAAAGCTGACCAAACCAGTAGCTGACATGGGTATGCCTATAATAGGGACGCAACCACTATATATAGATATGGCTGAGGATAGAGAGGAATTCGATAAGCTTCTCAATGAACTGAATATACAAAGGCCGGCAGGAGCGACGGTGTTCACCGCTCAAGAGGCTATAGATGCAGCCAACAAACTTGGCTATCCCGTGTTGGTGAGGCCATCGTATGTACTCGGCGGTCAGGGCATGGAGATAGCTCATTCCGATAAAGACATAGAAGAATATATAGGCATAGTCAACCGCGTAAAGCAGGAACATCCCATACTGGTCGATAAGTATCTAATGGGCAAAGAGCTGGAGATCGATGCCATATGCGATGGGCAGGACATACTGATTCCCGGTATTATGGAGCATGTCGAAAGAGCAGGCGTACATTCGGGCGACAGCATATCGGTATATCCTGCGCAGAATATATCAGCGAAGCATCAGGGTATTATAGTGGATTATACTTATAAATTAGCTAAAGCATTGCATGTCATAGGTTTGGTCAATATACAGTTTATCGTATATAACGACGATGTCTATATAATAGAAGTAAATCCACGTTCCAGCCGTACCGTCCCGTATATAAGCAAGGTAACCGGTATACCGATGGTCAATCTCGCTACCAGAGCCGTTATGGGAGAGAAACTTCGCGATATGGGCTATGGCACGGGATTGCATCCGGCCGGCGAATATATAGCGGTAAAAGTGCCTGTATTCTCATTCGATAAGCTGCCGGATGTGGAGGTAGGCTTGGGGCCGGAGATGAAATCCACAGGCGAAGTGCTGGGCATAGCAAAAGAGTATTCAGAAGCCCTATATAAAGGCCTATTAGCCAGCGGCATAAAATTAGATGCTGTATCTGAAGGCGGTTATGTGCTGATGACTGTAGCTGACGCCGATAAATATGAATTAGTCGAGATAGCCCAGGCATTTCAAGATATGGGGTATAATATAGTAGCTACAGCCGGTACCGCCCATGTGCTTAACGCCAACTATGTAGCCGCCAACGTCGTTAACAAAATTAATGAAGGAAGCCCTAATATAATGGATCTAATGCTCGAAGGCAAGGTAAAGTTCGTTATAAACACGCCTACCAAGGGCAGGCAGCCTCAAAGGGACGGATTTAAGATACGGCGGTTGGCAGTAGAGCAATCTATCCCATGCCTCACATCTTTAGATACCGCAAGGGCATTGGTCAATAGCCTGCGCTTACAACGTCAGGGGCAGAAGTTGCAGCCGGTTAACCTCAAAGACGTGGAAAAGGCTCTGCTTTCAGGAGCTAAGTAGAGTTATGACAGGGATAGTATACAGCAATGATTTGATATCGCCAAGCATATATAAGATGGGCATACAGCTTGGCGATACTGCCGAAAGCATACAGGCAGGACAGTTTGCGCACGTGCGATGCGGGCAAAGCTATGACCCGTTACTGCGACGGCCTATAAGCGTATGCCAGATCGATGCTGAGAATGGTATCATATATATCACCTATCAGGTAAAAGGCAAAGGTACGCGATGGTTGGCTGAACAAGCAATAGGATCTAAGCTCGACATTTTGTGCCCTCTCGGCAATTCATTTGAAGCTGTGATGCCAGCCGATATTAACGAAATATGGCTGGTAGGCGGGGGAATAGGCGTTTTCCCTCTGCAGCTTTTGGCACAACAATATAAGGACAAAGCCGATATAGTCTCGATCCTGGGTTTCAGAAGCGATGAATTTAAGCCTCTGTGGCAACCGTTTGAGCAATATAGCAAACGCGTTATCATAGCTACTGAGGATGGCAGTTATGGGTATGAAGGCTTGGTAACCGATGAGCTGATATTGGCGCTGCGCGCGCATAAGCCCCAAATTATAGCGGGTTGCGGGCCATCAAAGATGCTCAAATCGCTGGCCTGTATAGCCGAGCAATACGATGTGCCGTGTGTAGTATCGCTGGAAGAGAGGATGGGCTGTGGGATAGGCGCTTGTTTAGTATGCAATTGTAAAATCAAGAGCGACGATGAATGGCACTACAGGCGCGTATGTACCGACGGACCTGTATTTTGGAGCCATGAGGTGAGTTTCGATGAATGAGATAAACATGTGTGTGGATATATGCGGTGTGAAACTTAAGAATCCGGTCATAGCCGCTTCAGGTACCTTCGCTTTCGGGCGCGAATACAGCCGATATTTAGACCTGAACAGATTAGGCGGAATATCGGTTAAAGGATTAACATTATACCCTAGAGAAGGCAATCCTCCTCCACGTATAGCAGAAACCGCGGCAGGGATATTAAATAGTGTCGGTTTACAAAACCCTGGCGTCGATGCTTTCATAAGCAATGAACTGCCATATCTCAAACAGTTCGATACCGTTGTAATAGCCAATCTGGCGGGTAACAGCAGGGATGAATATTGTGTAGCTGCAGACAAGCTCGATAAAGCCGATATAGATATGCTGGAGCTTAATATCTCATGCCCGAATGTTAAAGAAGGCGGATTGTCATTTGGTGCAACGCCTGAAAGCGCTTATGATATAACAAAGCAGGTACGCAATTATTGTCACCATCCGCTTGTGGTAAAGCTCAGCCCCAACGTTGGAAACATAAAGGATGTGGCATCGGCCGCACAGAACGCCGGTGCGGATGCATTATCGCTCATAAATACCTTGCTCGGCATGGCTATAGATCCTCATACCAGAAAGCCGATATTAGGCAATATAACGGGAGGTCTATCCGGGCCTGCCATAAAACCGGTTGCACTTTATATGGTATGGCAGGCAGCGCAAACGGTGGATATACCTATAATAGGTATGGGAGGTATAATGAACGGGAACGATGCCATCGAGTTTATGCTGGCGGGAGCTGTTGCAGTGCAGGTCGGCACGGCTAATCTCGTAGAACCTATGGCGACGGTTAGAATCATAGATGATATAGAGCGATATATGCTCGATAATGGACTAAAAACTATAAAAGATATAACAGGAGGGTTAATATGCTGACAAAAGAACAAGTGACGGACATATTGAATAAGACCGGTGTCCTATTAAACGGTCATTTTCTTCTTACATCAGGCAGGCACAGCGACCGCTACATGCAATGCGCCAAACTGTTTCAGTACCCGGAATATAGTGAACTTGTATGCAAATCCCTGGCAGAAGGATTTTCGGATGAAAAAGTGGATCTGGTTATAGGGCCTGCTATAGGTGGCATAATAATAGCATATGAATTGGCTAGACAACTTGATGCAAAAGCCATATTCGCCGAAAGGGAAGACGGCGTTATGACATTGCGGCGCGGATTTGAAATACCGGCAGTAGCTAGGGTAGTGGTGGCTGAAGATGTTACAACCACTGGGGGCTCGGTTAAAGAGGTGATAGAATTAGTAAAACAATCCCAGGCTGAACTGGCCGGCGTAGCTGTAGTAGTGGACAGGAGCAATGGTAATGTGGATTTTGGGACAAAATTGTGTGCTGCTATAGCTATGGATATACCATCATACGAGCCATCGGAATGCCCATTATGCAAGGACGGTATCCCTGTAGTTAAACCCGGTAGTAGAAAATTCCGTGTATAATCAAAATCAACATGCTTTTCACGCCAAATCGCCTTTTGATTTGGCTTTGTTTTTTATTTGGTGTTGATAATTTCCGTATAAGATTATATAATATTCCTATAAATTCAATAGATAAACGGGAAGGAAGGATCATTATGCTAGCTGTAGAAAGGCGAAAGAAAATCATGGATCTTCTCTATGAGAACCAAAGCGTTGCTGTGCCTGATCTGAGCCGCTTGTTCAATATAACCGAAGAAACTGTGCGCAGAGACTTGGCCAAATTGGAGAAAGAGGGTTTGCTGCGACGTACGTATGGTGGTGCGGTATTGAGCGAGGGTCTGCATTTGGAATTACCTATATCAATAAGAGAAGTAACCAATAAAGAAGGCAAGGAGCTCATGGGGCGGACGGCTGCTGGCCTTGTCGAAGATGGGGATACTATAATTATGGATTCCAGTACCACCGTGTTGCAGATGGCCAGATTTTTAAAAGATAAAAAGCGCCTGACAGTTATAACGAACGGCCTAAAAATAGCATCTGAATTAGCTCCTTATGAAAATATATCCGTTATTTCCACAGGCGGCATGTTGCGCAGCAGCTCATTATCTTTCGTAGGTCACTCAGCTGAGAGGGCTATATCCAATTATAATGCCGATATATTCTTCATGTCATGCAAAGGCGTAAGCCTAGATAAATTCGTAACCGAGTCCAATGAATTTGAAGCAGAACTGAAGAAAATTATGATAAAAGCGGCGCAGCGCATCGTATTATTGGCCGACCATACCAAATTGGATAAAGTATCATTTGCTACGATATGCTCTATAAAGAACATAGACGTATTTATAACAGATGAAAAATTACCTAAGGAATGGGAAACTTTCATGAAGGATAATGACATAGAATTGTTGTATGCACTGAAAAATGAGGAAACAAGCGATTATAATCAAAATAAAACGGACTTAAATGTTGATTAATTGCTTTATAAATGATACAATAAGGGTAAAGTTAATTCAACAAGAGGAGAAGTTTTTATGTATTCTGATTTTAAGATAAAAGAAGAGATATGCGAGATAGGACGTCGCATATACAATAGGGGTTTTGTAGCAGCCAATGATGGCAATATAACTGTAAGGGTAGATGACGACGAAATTTGGACTACCCCTACCGGTGTCAGCAAAGGCTTTCTGACACCGGATATGTTGATCAAGGTCAACATGAACGGCGAAGTTATAAACGGTAGCTGGAAACCGTCGTCCGGACTCAAAATGCATTTGAGAGTATACAAAGACAGGCCTGACGTCAGAGCTGTAGTACATGCTCATCCACCATATGCAACAGCTTTTGCCATAGCCGGTATACCTCTGACACGTTGTGTTATGCCCGAGGCTGTTATTTCGCTGGGTACGGTACCTATAGCCGAATATGGCACACCTTCAACCGAAGAAATTCCAAATGCCATAGCCAAATATCTGCCGAATTACGATGCCTTGTTGCTGGAAAATCACGGTGCTCTGACCTACGGTTATGATCTGATGAACGCCTACTTCAAGATGGAAACGCTCGATTTTTACGCTCAATTGTTGTATCTGGCTAATAATCTTGGAGGTGCAAAGGACATATCGCCCGATAATGTGGAGAAATTGATGCGCGTAAGGGAGAAGATGGGTATAAAGGGACGCCATCCGGGTTGTGAAGGGTGCCAATATGCCGATGGTACGTGCAAAATAGAAGAAAATCAATCGGATAGTCAAACCGGATCAAAACAATCAACTGTAAAAAATGACGATATAGCCGATATAGTGGCTGAAGTAACTAGGAAAGTTATGGAACAGTTAAGATAATAAAGGGATGGGATTGTACACTTGCTGCGGCTGTGAAGCTGAACCACAACGCAATAAACGATTGTTGTGGTTCTATGCTTCAAAAGCCTGTACTTTACTCTTTATATTGCATGAACCGCGTTTCAAGATAGCTTACAGCCTGATACATTATAGCGGCTACGATGGCCAATATTATTACGCTGCTCATAACGAGGTCCAATTCGAATACCTGGCTGCCGTATATTATCAAATATCCAAGCCCTTCTTTGGACACCAGAAATTCGCCCATTATCACACCTACCCAGGAAAGCCCCACATTTATTTTAAGAGCTGATATAACGGTAGGAACGCTGGCCGGCAATATGACCTTAGTCAGTATCTGGGCTTTAGAAGCGCCAAAGGTCTGCAAAAGCTTTATCTTGTTTTTATCTACTTCTAAAAAACCGTTCAGCACCATTATAATGGTCACTATGAGCGATATTAGAAGAGCCATCGCTATAATGGCCGGTTTGCCGTTGCCAAGCCATACTATGAGTATGGGGCCTAACGCCGGTTTAGGCAAGCTGTTTAATACCACCAAATATGGGTCCAAGATCTTACATGCGTAGTCCGACCACCATAGGCCTATGGCTATCAGAGTGCCGAAAGCTGTGCCTACGATGAAGCCGACCACAGTTTCCGCAACAGTAGCCCATATATGATTATATAATTGGCCATTATTATGCAGATTGATTATGGTTGTAAGTATTTTAGACGGTTGGCTAGTTATAAAAGGGTCGATTATACCTAAATCGGCGGCTGCTTCCCATCCGACAATAATGCCAATCAATATCAATACCCTTCCTAGAATAATATTCTGGCGTCGCTTTTTCATCTGTTTTAAGTAACTTTGCCTTTCAGGTGAAACGAAGATATCACGGTTAACCGACATGTATGTCCAGCTCCTTCCATATGCTGTTGAAATATTCCCTGAATTCGGGGCATTTTCTGGCATTGAGCGGTGTTTTATCTTGACAGCTAAGCCGTATATCGTATACATTCTTAACGATGGCAGGACGTTGGCTCAGCACATATATCCTGTCTGACATGGATATAGCCTCCGATATGTCATGGGTCACCAAGACAGCTGTTTTTCCTTCCTGTTTTATAATAGCGGCTACTTCTTCAGATACGGCCAGCCTGGTTTGGTAGTCGAGTGCTGAAAAAGGCTCATCTAGCAGCAGTATCTCCGGGTTCAAGGCCAGCGTCCGGATCAAAGCCGCGCGTTGGCGCATACCGCCGGACAATTGGTGTGGATAATGATATCTGAATTCATACAAGCCATAATTTTTTAATAGCTGCTCCACATGTGATTTTGTACTTTCATTGACTTTATTTTGTATTTCCAGGCCGAGCAGTACGTTTTGCCATATGTTCCTCCATTCAAACAAGTAATCCTCCTGCAACATATATCCCATTTTATTGGATGGACCGTCAACCGCCTGGCCGTCCACAATCACGGTTCCACGAGTGGGTTTTATAAGGCCGGCTATAATAGATAGCAACGTGGATTTGCCGCAGCCACTCGGCCCTACAATGCCTACAAAATCCTTTTCATATATATCCATAGATATATCTTTTATCGCTTCGGTCTCTCCTTCTGCAGTTTGATATGTCAATCCTATTTTATCCACATGCACTATAATTTGTGACACTTGTTCTGCCTCCTCCAAAGTTGATCATTTTTATTATATTCCGGGGGTAAGGTAAAGGTGCCGTTTCATGCAAAATGCCCAATCTTTTATGACTGGGCATTTTGGTAGTGCGGCTTAAGGCTTTATATTCTCTATGGCTTTTTGAGCGAATTCCACTGTTACTAGTTCATCGTAAGGCGCTGTTTTATCAAGTTCGCCGGCTTCTTTGATGATATCCTGCATATGCATGAAAGCCTCTTCCTTCATTATCGGGTCTTTGGCCCAGGTATCCTGGTCTTTATAGCGTTGTACCACTGTTGTCAATACATCCATGTCGGTATCCGGGAAAAATGATTTTATAGCCTCGGCTATTTCCTTTGAGTCGTGCTGTTCCATCCATAGTTGGGCCTTATATATCGCATTGGTAAATTTTTGTATAACATCCGGATGTTTTTCTATATAGCTTTTGGTAGCCGAGAATGCTGTATAAGGCACCTCACCGCCAGCTTTTCCGATCGACGCGACGACATACCCGTGGTTTTCCTTCTCGACCATAGTGGCCGTAGGTTCAAACAATGCCGCATAGTCGCCCGTACCACTGCTGAATGCCCCTGCCACAGCATCCAATTGTATATTGGTTATAACGTTGACGTCTTTGCCTGGCATCAGGCCATGCTGCTTTAATACGTATTCTAATACCATTTCCGGCATTCCACCAGGGCGAGCCCCTATAACGGTCTTATCTTTAAGGCTTTCCCACTTAAAATCGGCTTCTGGTTTGCGTCCTACCAGAAATGAACCGTCGCGTTTGGTTAATTGAGCGAAATTCACCGCATAATCGGATTTCCCTTGATTATACACATATACGGTGGTTTCGGGACCGGCCAATGCTATTTGCGATGTGCCGGACAATATAGCAGTCATGGCCTTGTCGGATCCTTGAGCGGTGGTTATCTCCACTTTAAGCCCTTCTTCCTCAAAGAAGCCTTCATTGACCGCGATGTATTGACCGGCATAGAAGATGGAATGTATCGGTTCGGATACATTTAGCTCTATCAGCCCGTTTTTATCGCCACAGCCTGTCAATACGACCAACATTAGAATCATAAGTAAAAATACAACTGCGAATTTTTGCATATTGTTATATTCGCCTCCTTCCGATAATCCATAGTGACCGTTCGGGAATTTCCAACTATTTGTTTCCTTCATTTGCAGGAGGCTTAATATATATTAAGCCGTATCCTAAACAGCCACAATCCATATTATTCTGAAGAATAAAAAATGTGATTTCTATTTTCAATCACCGCATATTAGTGATAAAATGTAACTGTTCAGTTATTACAATATAGGAGAGGAATTGTTGATGAATCATTCGATACTTATAAAAAACGGTAAAATACTAACTATGGCCGGACAAGATTATGATGGCGGCGATTTGCTGATAGAGGATGATAAGATAAAGGCTATAGGCTATAACATAGATGCCGCTGAAAACGTCGATATCATAGATGCCTCGGGGATGTATGTATTGCCCGGCCTGATAGATGCTCACTGCCATGTCGGCATGTGGAACGATGGCATGGGTTTTGAAGGCGCCGACGGCAATGAGGATACCGATCCCTCCACACCGCATTTAAGGGCAATAGATGGGGTGAATCCATTTGACAGATGCTTTCGGGAGGCTATGGAAGCGGGTATAACCACAGTGGTCACCGGTCCAGGTAGCGCTAATGTGATAGGCGGACAATTCGTTGCGCTAAAAACATATGGTCGGCGCATAGAAGACATGATAATAAAGGAACCGTTAGCTGTTAAAGCGGCTTTAGGCGAGAACCCCAAGCGTACCTATCATGATCAGGAAAAATCTCCTTATACACGCATGGCTATAGCCGGTATACTGCGCCAGAATCTCGTAAAAGCGCAAGAATACAAATACAAATTGGCGGAATCTGCCCAGGACCCGGAGAAGCGTCCGGAAAGGGATCTTGAAATGGAGGCTTTGCTGAAAGTGCTAAATAAAGAGATCCCACTAAAAGTGCATGCACATAGAGCAGACGACATATTGACAGCCATACGGATAGCCAAGGAATTTGATATAAATATAACATTGGACCATTGTACCGAAGGTTATATGATAGTTGATATACTGGCGGAGGAAGGTTATCCGGTCATACTTGGGCCACTCATTTCCGAGCGTTCAAAAATAGAGCTGCGCAATCAAAACGTGGCCGCGCCAGGTATATTGTCTAAAGCAGGCCTTAAAGTAGCCATTATGACCGATCACCCTGTCATACCGGTGCAATATCTGTCGGTATCGGCTGCCATAGCTGTCAGAGAAGGTATGGATGAAGCTGAGGCCATGAAGGCTATAACTATAAACGCTGCTCAGATAACCGGCATCGCGGATAGGGTAGGGAGCTTGGAAGTCGGCAAAGATGCTGATATAGCGATATTCGACGGTAATCCTTTAGAATTCCGCACAAAAAGCCAAATGATATTTATAAACGGTCGATTGGTGTTTCGGAGGCAATAGATATGGTAGAGATAGATAGCGACGTTTTAGCGCTTAAAGATTATATCATAGATATGCGTAGGCGCCTTCATATGCATCCTGAAACGGGGTTTAATGAAATTTTCACGCGCGATATGATACTTGAACAGTTGAACACAATGCATCTCGACGAGATAAAAGTCATGGCGCAGACCGGAATAAAGGCTGTGATGATGGCGCCGAATGCGAGCAAAACCATAGCGTTAAGGGCTGATATGGACGCTTTATGTGTAACCGAGCTTAACGATAAACCGTACATTTCTCAAAATAAGGGTTTTATGCATGCTTGCGGCCACGACGGCCATATGGCTATGCTTTTGGGTATAGCTAAATTATTGTCAGAGCATAAAAGCGACTTATCCGCAAATGCGGTTTTAATCTTCCAGCCGGCAGAAGAGTCGGAAGGAGGAGCTCCGATAATGATCGAGCAAGGCATATTGGATGATCCGAAAGTAGATGAAATATATGCCATGCACATATTCCCCGATGTGGAACAAGGGAAGATAGGTATACGTCCGGGCCCTATTATGGCACAAACGGCTGAATTCGATATAGAAATAATGGGCCGCAGCGCTCACGGTGCTATGCCACACAAAGGCATAGATACCATAGTCATAGCATCGCATATAATACAAATGCTCCAGTCTATACTGGCGCGGAATGTCGATCCGGCCGACCAAGCGCTTATTACTATAGGCCGGATATATGGTGGAGAACGCCGCAATATAATAGCCGAACACACGGTACTAGAGGGTATGCTGCGAACCTTCAGCAACGATGTATATGAGCTGATAAAGAGCAGGATTATGGCTGTACTGGAAGGAATGGAAAGGGCATACGGCGCATCGTTGAGCTATAAAGAAGTGGTAAACTACCCTGTAGTATTTAACGATATCGAATTAACCAGGCATTTTATAAGCGTCATAGGCGAGGAAAATACCGTTGAAGTAAAACCTCAAATGATAGCCGAGGATTTTTCCTTTTATCAGAAGAAGGTGCCTGGCGTATACTTTTTCCTAGGAAGCAAAAATCCGGAAGAAGGATTTACAGCGCCGTTGCATAGCAATCGTTTTGACTTTGATGAGAACATATTGCTTACAGGGGTGCAAATATATAAGAAGTTATTGAATATGAATTGTTGAGGTAATTGATGAGTATGAAAATGGAAATCCCGATGCTGGATATGATCATAGCGCTATCCACTGCTATCGACCTTATAAGCCCCGTTGTAAGCGGCCACCACAAAAGGGTGGCATACATAGCGTACAGCTTGAGCAAGCAAATGGGATTACCTATTGCAGAGCAAGAAGAGATACTGATGGCCGGTGTATTGCACGACAGTGGCGCTTTATCGCTTGAAGAAAGACTGCATGCGCTCAACTTTGAGGATGATTATCCGCACTTGCATGCAGAGACAGGTTATAGGCTCTTTAAGGATTTTGAGCCTTTAGCCGTTTCGGCCTCGTTGATACGCCATCATCACGATAGATGGGATGTATACGGCGAAAGCATTCCGGTAGGCAGCCATATACTACATTTGGCCGATCGAATCGATGTTTCGATAGATAAAAATAAGGAAGTATTAGGGCAGATAGACGGTATAAATAGGCAGATCGAGTCACAATTCGGGCATATGTTTATGCCTGTGCTAAAAGATGTATATCGTTCTTTAGCTGCAAAAGAAAGCTTTTGGCTTGATATCATATTTAAACCATTAAATGACGTAAAGAAGCGATTGGCTTTATTAGAACCGATGTCTCTGAATATTGACAACCTCTTGGATCTTACCGATATATTCAGGCGTATAATTGATTTTAGAAGCCGATTTACAGCGACGCATTCGGCCGGCGTAGCTGTGGTAGCCGAGACATTGTCTAGATTGTTTGGGTTCACTGAACAACAATGCCATATGATGAAGATAGCCGGTTATCTCCACGATTTAGGAAAGCTGGCTATACCCGAAGAAATTCTCGAGAAACCTGCGGCGCTTAACATTTATGAATTCAATATAATGCGCAGCCATACATTTCATACATATCGCATATTGGAAAGCATAAAAGGATTGGAAGAGATAAACGAATGGGCATCTTTTCATCATGAGCGCATAAACGGCAAAGGCTATCCCTTTCATTATAAAGACAGCGAATTATCATTGGGTGCCAGGATAATGGCTGTGGCTGACGTGTTTACCGCTATAACCGAAGACAGGCCCTATCGCAAAGCCATGAATAAAAGCCAAGCAATAAAAACGCTCAATTATATGGCTATAGATTCTCTGGACAGCGATGTAGTATCGATGTTGGTAGCTAATTTCGATAAAATAAACGGCATATGCCGAAGTGCACAATGGTCAGCAGTAGAAGAATACGATGATTTTCATATGCTTACGACTAAATGAATATTGGTGCGAAAGGGGGGAGTCGAACCCCCACGCCCTTGCGGGCACTAGAACCTGAATCTAGCGAGTCTGCCAATTCCACCACTTTCGCATAATATCGCTTGCACGTATGTATTATAATATAATACGATAAAAAATGCAATAGGTCGCCTGCATTTTTATAGCGTTTAAGGCTATGCAGCTTTATTGCATTATAAATACAAATGGAGGAAATTTATGAAAATAACATTTTTGGGCGCTGCGCGCATGGTAACCGGTTCATGCTATTTGCTGGAGAGCAGAAATATGAAGGTATTGGTGGACTGCGGTATGTTTCAAGGGGGAAAGGAAGAGGAAAAGAATAACTTTATGGATCTTCCAGTCAACCTTTCCGACATAGACTATCTTCTGTTAACCCATGCTCATATAGATCACAGCGGCCGCATACCGCTGCTTTGCAAGCGCGGTTTTAATGGCAAAATACTGTCTACAAAGGCAACTGCTGACTTGTGTAGCATAATGCTGCCCGATAGCGCTCACATACAGGAGATGGAAGCCGAATGGGCTACGCGTAAAGCTATGAGGGCTGGAAGGCCCCCGGTAGAACCGCTGTATACTGTAGCCGATGCTGAATATGCCATGCAGTTCTTTGAACCCGTACCTTATAATAACATAATCCGATTAAGCGATGATATATCTGTAAGATTTCAGGATGCCGGACACATACTCGGTTCCGCTATAATAGAGATCTGGAACGCAGAGGACGATATAAAGCTGGTTTTCTCGGGAGACCTCGGCAATAGAAATCAGCCTATTATCAAAGATCCATCCTTCATCGATGATGCTGATTATATATTTGTAGAATCCACATACGGCGATCGCCTTCATCAAGACAGACCCTATCGTGCTCATATGCTTTGGGACATTATACAGAATACCTTCAGCAAAGGAGGCAATGTTATTATACCAGCTTTTGCCGTGGGTCGCACTCAGGAACTACTGTATGAGCTCAATATAGTCATAGAAGACAATAAAGCTAAAAACATACCAGTATATATCGACAGCCCTTTAGCCATAAAGGCTACCGAAATATTCAAGCGCGATGTACATGAATATTATGACAGTGAGGCACTTAAACTTTTAAGCAACGGAGATGATCCTTTGGATTTCCCCGGTTTGGGGTTTACCCTTACCGCTGAGGAATCAAAGCAATTGAACTTCCTAAATCACAGCGCCGTTATAATAGCCGCTAGCGGCATGTGCGATGCCGGCCGAATAAAGCATCATCTCAAGCATAATCTATGGCGCCATGAGAGCAGTGTGGTATTTGTAGGATATCAGGCAGCAGGTACGTTGGGCAGGCGTATATTGGATGGAGCTAAAAAGGTTAAAATATTTGGCGAAGACATAGCCGTCAAAGCGCATATATACAGTATAGATAGTTTCTCGGCCCACGCCGATAAAAACGGTTTAATCGATTGGATGAGGCATTTTAAGAACAAGCCCAAACAGGTATTTGTAATACACGGTGAGGATGATGTGGCTCCTGTCTTTGCTACCACGCTGAATAGCGAATTTGATATGCCTACGACGGTACCATATCTTGGCCAAGTTTACGAGCTTATATGATTAGAGAAGTTGCGAAAAAACGGTTGTATATAATATAAGTGATATGGTAAAATATATATGTAATCGGTATTGTGGAATATAATGGTGAGGAGCGTATGGACATGCCTGATGAAAAAACATATACTATATCGGAGGTTGCCAAACTTACAGGTTATGAGCCTCATGTGATAAGATATTATGAGAAAGAGTTCGACCTCAATATACCGAGGACGAAATCTAATCATCGCTATTTTACGTATAAGGAAATAGAACTTCTTGAGTATATAAAGGCATTGCAGGATAAAGGATTTACAAACTCCCAAATAAAGGACATTATAAACGCTCCTCAACAGTCGTTGGATAATGAAGATGCAAAATTCAATGCGGATGTCGCTACTGCCGATCTGCCTGTACCGTCAGCAGGGTTGATGATGCAGGCAAATCTCAATGGAATTTTATCTGAATTAAAAGATGATATTCTTGAAGAAATGCGCATGCAGCTTCAAATGGAGCATGAACCCTATCGTTTGGCACTAGCCGATATAGCCGACCAAATAAAGGAATTAGCCGCCAAGCTGAATGACAAGGATGAAGACGTGCTTCTAAGTGAGAATGCTAAATTGAAGATGCAGGTCAAGCAAAAGGCGTATGAAATAGCCAGCCTCAAAGAAGAGCTAGCTCGTGAGAGGAATAAGAAAAGTTCCCTTTTTAGCCGTTTATTCAAACGATGATGAATTATTTTATCGGTACTTTCTTAATTATAAAGAGCGTTTCTCCGTATTTAAGGTATAGGTCTACATACTTTATTTCCGGTGCCAATGGCCAAAATTTGCAATTTATAACCTGTTTCCACCCCAAAGGTTGATCCTCTGGGAAATCCAATATTTCAAAATACGGTATAGGTTGATGCGTTTTCCCTTTATTATCTACCAGCCAGATGGTTTTGAAATCATCTTTAAAAAGCCTTTCCTTCTTTGTATTTTCCACCAAAAGCGTTATTCCGAAATAACTCTCGTTGCCTGTACTCCATGAATAAACGATAAAATACCTTTCTTGGATGATCTTTTCCACGCTTATTTTTATATCGCCGATGCTGGAGTTATATGCGGATTCGCCATATATCGGATATGAAGAATCGGATGATAAAAATACTGTATTAGCGGTATTGCCATTATGATATAATATAATAGTAACGAGTGCCAGTAATATAGTTATAAATATCGGGTACAGCATGCGTTTCATGGATATCGCCTCCTTTTTATTTATATGATCCAAAATTACCATAAATCACATGCAATGGAATGCAGCTGATATACATATACTACATTAAACAATAATGTTGAGAGGTGTATAGAAATGGCAGAAATTAATTTTAATCCTGAACAGCATCTTACCAAATTGCCCATAAGGCGAAGAGATGCCGAAACCGGGCGTTGGCGCAACGAATCGGCCGATTATATGGAAGTAAAATGGCGCATGGTATGGTTTAGAAGCGAAAATACGCAAAACACCCATACTGTTATAAAAGATAAGATAATAGATATAGAACGTCGATTTGCTTACTTTGAGGTAGAAGTCACGGACAGCAAAGGCAATGTAGAGATGGGTGTGGGATCCGAAACGGGCGATGATTTTGAGGATTATATAGAAAAGGCATATACCAAGGCTTATGGCAGAGCATTAGCGGCGTTGGGTTACGGAACGCAATTTGCTCCGGAAATCAGCGATGACAACGCAGTCGTCGACGCTCCTGTCAGCCATCCTACTGCTGAAACAACAGCGGTAAATGCTAATGTGCATCACGCTGACGATGGTATAACAGATCCCCAGAGAAGGGCTATATATGCCATATATACGGCTATAGGGCTTACCGAAGAACAGATGCGCGACATTATACACAGACGATATAACAAGGATGACAGCAAAAAGCTAAGCAAACAGGAAGCGTCTGATCTTATAGATTATCTGAATGATATTCGAGTGACCAAGGAAACGACATGATGCAGTATTGTCAGGCCATACTGAATAAGATATACTATATGATAGAGAATCTATTAATGAAGAAGAGGAGAATTTATAGTGGCTCAGATAAAAGCTTTTAACGGTATAAGATATAGCGAACAATATAAGGAGGATATGGCCAAGCTAACAGCGCCGCCTTATGATGTTATATCAGAGCAGCAACAGAAGGCATTGTATGATATTCACCCGTATAACGTTATAAGGCTGGAGTATGGCCTGACACAAGGAGATGATGAGGCTGACAATCGCTATACCAGGGCCGCCGCATATTTAGAGCAATGGCTGCGAGATGGCGTCCTGGTCCAGGATAAATCTCCGGCAATATATGTTTACCAACAGAGTTTTGCCCTCGATGACGGGCGTAGGCTTACACGCACCGGATTTATATCGCTGGTGAAACTAGAGGAATTCTCCAAGGGTGTTGTATTGCCTCATGAGTATACCCTTTCCAAACCCAAGACCGACAGATTAAATCTCATGCGCGCTTGTAAGGCCAACTTCAGCCAGATATTCTCTTTATATGAAGATTCTGATGCTAAAGTATCACGTATATTAGAGGACATAATACGGCAACCGGCTGATATGGATTTTGTTGACGGAGAGGGCATATCGAATAAATTGTGGTCTATATGTGACCAGGATGCTATAAAGGCTATACAGCATGCTATGTCCGATAAACAACTATTCATAGCCGATGGCCACCATCGCTACGAAACGGCGCTTAATTTCAGGGATGAAATGCGTATGATAACAGGCAAATCCGATGGCGAGCAGCCTTTCGACTACGTTATGATGATGATGGTGGCTATGGAAGATCCGGGATTGGTGATACTGCCGACGCACAGAATAATAAAAAATATAAAAGATTTGGATAAGGATACCTTGTTAAATGATATATCATCGGAATTCGATGTACAAGCGCTGAATGTATGTTCTTGTGAAGTATCGACCGTAATAGAGCAACACGAAACCGACGAGATGCCGTTTTTTGTATATTATGACGGACGACGGTTTTATGCTTTACAGCTAAAAAGCTGGGCCGATGTGGATAAGGCGTTGCCAGATAAGCCGCGCGCTTATAAGCAACTAGACGTATCAGTGCTGCATTCTTTGATAATAGATCGCCTGTTGAAAATAGACGAGTATAGCGCGGCTCAACAAACATACATAACCTATACGCGCGATATATCAGAAGCTGTGGAGGCGGTGAAAGACGGTGACGCTCAACTGGCTTTCATATTACGTCCTACCAAGATAGAACAAGTGAAGGCTGTAGCGTTGGCAGGAGAAAAGATGCCACAGAAGTCTACTTATTTCTACCCTAAATTATTGACCGGTTTGGTGATATATAAGTTCTAGCAATAGGGCATACTAGTTAAAAATTAACTAGTGGAGTGAAATATATGGATCAGCAAGCTATAGTAGATAAATTGAATTGGTTCTATGCTCTGGAATTGACCCAGGTCGATAATTATATGGCCCAGGCTGAATTTGTATTGGATCAATATGTATCTCAGGCACTGAAACGCTTCGCTTCTATAGAACAGCAACATGTCGATAACATAGCCGCACAGATGAAGCGTTTTGATGTTATACCCAGTAAAGCGGGAAACATACTGGCGCCTCAATTAGGTAAAATATTAGGCAATGTTTTGGGTACGGGCGGCATATTCCTGCTTTTAAAAACAAATGTGGCTATTGAACAAAAGGCCATGAGCGATTATAAGGATTTTATTGCTGAAGTAAATGATGCTGAGTTATTAAAAGTGCTATGGTCAAATCTCATAGATGAAGACCTCCACAACGCATGGATGTTCAATAAAGCAGAGCAATTGGCTATGGAAGAGGAGAAAGGATAACACGATGATATATGATCTGGCCATCATAGGCGCCGGTCCTGCCGGAAGTGCTGCGGCCAAAGCCGCTTCAGAAGGCGGCTTGTCGGTATTGTTGTTGGACAAGGCTGTGTTCCCGCGGGATAAAACATGCGGGGGTATGCTGTCTGCCAAAGCGCTGGATGAATTGGGCTTTGAGCTTCCCGATGAATTGATACAGCACGAGGTACATAAAGTAAGGGTATATGGTTATAATCTGGATAGCAGCGAATGGGACGAGAAACGCACGATAGGCAAGACGGTCAAACGCCGGCATTTCGATGATTTTTTGCTACATAAAGCCATCGACACTGGCGTTGATTTCATCGATGGGGCAAAGCTTACAGCAATCGATCAGAATAGTACAGGCATAGAAATACAAACCAGTAAAGGCCGTTTTACTGCCAGATATGCCATAGGCGCAGATGGCGTATTCAGCCCTACGGCGGCATTAACCAGTATACACGGCCGTTTACCAGCTTGGCAGATGGGATTCACCATGGAAGCCGAAATTCATATGCCGGTGCTGAGCAGGGATTATGGAACAGCTGAGTTCTATTTTATACCCTTCCTAGGAGGTTTCGGCTGGGCATTCCCTCAAAAAGATGGCTATAATATAGGCGTGGGGTGCGTGGCATGGAATCATAAGCGTTTGACATCATATTTTTATGAATTTACGGAAAGGATATTGAAACACAAGGGAATCAATTCACCTTTGCCCAAAGCAAAAGGTTGTTTTCTTCCGGCAGGCGGAATTCCGAGAAGGATAAGCAAAAGCAGTATTGTGTTGGCAGGTGATGCAGCCGGATTCGTGGACCCGTTTTCCGGAGAGGGTATATACTATGCTCTGCGCAGCGGTCATATAGCCGCTCAAACGCTGCTGGAAGTTATAAAAACTGGCGATGACTGGGGTAAGACATACGCGCACAGATGTGCAGCCGAGTTCTATCATGATTTTCGCCTTTCCCTTTTGGTGGCGCTGGTATCAGGCAAAAAAACGCAATTCCAATACGATGTGCTGAAAGAAAATCCAAGTATGGTGAGAGCTATACCAATTATAATGTGTCAAAGGCATCCGTATGATACAGTGTTGAAAGAGAATCTCTTACCTATGCCAAGTAGAATGTTTAGAACTCTTATACATAAACATGTATAAAAAACCTTCAGCCTATCAAAACTAGTTATAAAATATAGGCTGGAGGTAGTTAAATGCCGATAAAGGTTATAAAACGTAAGAAGAATAAATCTGATAAAGTCAATACACCGACTTCATCTGCTATGATAGCCCCGACAGCTACTTCTTTATATAACAAATTAGAAGATAACATTAGCCTGTTTTCGGCTTTATTTTCTGATTGTTCCGATGTAATATTTCGCCGTTTCCAAATAGGAAAGGATAATCCTTTACTGGCAGCCATAATATATGTAGACGGTTTGGTAAACCGCCAAAGCGTAGACCTTGAAATAATGGAACCGCTTATGTACTTTACGCGCATCGACCAAAAAGACACCATGTCGAACATCGATATCGAGATCATAAAACAGCTCAATATAACGGTAGGCGAAATAAAAGAGGATCAAAATGTAATGAGCATTGTAAACGCGATATTATCAGGCGATACGGCTATGTTTATAGATAACTTTCCTATTGCCCTTATACTCAATAGCCGTGGCTGGGAAAACCGCGGTATCCAAGAGCCTACCACCGAAAATGTGATACGCGGGCCTAAAGAGGGTTTTACAGAAACCGTTCGCTTTAATACGGCGCTCTTGAGGCGGCGCATTAAGGATCCAAAGCTTAAGATAAAGGGATTCAAGCTCGGCAAGCGCACCAAGACCGACGTGGTCATAGCGTATATGGACGATATAGTAAACAAGACATTACTCCAAGAGGTTGAAAAAAGGCTCAACACGATAGATACCGATGCCATATTTGAAAGCGGCTATATAGAACAATTTATAGAAGACAGCCCTTTTTCACCTTTCCCTCAGATGCAAACCACCGAGCGACCGGATAAAGTGGCCGGAAACCTATTGGAAGGCCGAGTAGCCATACTAGTCGATGGAACACCGATGGCCCTGATAGCGCCGGCTACCTTTGCTCAACTTTATCAGTCTCCTGAAGATTATTATGAGCGAGCTATATTTGGTACGGCAGTTCGGCTGATACGTCTATTGGGCCTGTTTTTAGCCACATCGCTGCCGTCTTTTTATGTGGCTGTATTAACTTATCATCATGAAATGATACCTACGCAATTGGTGCTCGCACTGGCCCGTTCACGCATGGGCGTACCGTTCCCGGCAATATTGGAAGCCTTGCTTATGGAGGGTGTGATAGAAATATTGCGCGAGGCCACTACGCGTCTGCCGGGTACTATAGGGCAAACCATAGGCATTATAGGCACGCTGGTCATAGGACAGGCCGCTGTAGCGGCCAAACTGGTCAGCCCCGCTATGATAATAATAGTGGCTATAACCGCTATAGGCGCATATATCACACCAAATTATAGTACCACTTATTCCATACGTTTCATACGGTTTCCGCTTATGCTAGCGGCCGCTTTTTTCGGCGTATTTGGTATAGCGGCTATGTGGCTCTTTATTATAATTCATCTGGCAGGTTTAGAGAGTTTCGGCATACCATATCTGGCTCCTGTAGCCCCGCTTAAGCTATCAGATATAAAGGATACCATCGTGCGTTTGCCATTATGGGCTATGAAGAAGCGCCCCATGATACCTGAAAATCGAAATCTTATAAGACAAGGTAGCAGTACTGTGGCGTCATCGAGGAGGAGAACCAAGTGGTAAACCCTAATCTAAATAAAGACGATTCCATATCATTATGGCAATTGTTTGCAATATTAGAAAATAGTATTTTGGGTACAGGCCTGCTCAATATAGCCAAGACAGTATCCAAGGTTTCCGGACAAAATGCATGGATATCAACTCTATTGGCCGGGCTTATCATCATACCATTTTTATGGTGTTATAGTTCATTATCAAGACGGTTCCCGGGCCATACGTTAGTGGATTATTCTACCAAGATAGTCGGAAAGCTGCTTGGCAATATGGCAAACATATCGTATATATCGTTTGAGATCCTTATAGCAGCACTTGTGTTGCGTATAATGGCCGACTTTATATCCACATGGTTTCTTCCGAATACGCCTATTGAAAGCCTTCTGATAATAACATTATTCCTGGTTATATATATGTCTCAAGGTGGTATAAGGACCATAGCGCGTACGAGTGAGATTATATTATTTCTAGTGGCCCCTTTTATAATATTGCTTATACCGCCGGCTACGCGCATAGAGATAAACAATCTGAAACCCGTCTTACAAAGCGGTTATGTCAGTATAATTAAAGGTAGTATACCTGCACTATATGCTTTCTACGGCTTTGAGGTGTTATTTATAGCATCGGCTTTTATAAGCGATACCAAAAAAATATTTCGAACATCCGCCACGTGCATAAGCATCAACGTTGTTTTTTATACATTGGTAGTAATAGCTATAATAGGCGTTATGGGTACTGAGATACTTAAATATATAAATTACCCTACTATATATTATATAAAAAGTGAGCGTTTCCCATTTTTTGAGAGAGTAGATTTATTCTTTGCCTTCTTTTGGACGTTTAATATATTTATGACTATAGGCATTGCGTTTTATAGCGCCGTACTGGGCATATCGCAGCTATTGAGTCTTAAACCCAAATATGGTAGGAATGTCGGTTGGATATTGGCTATAGCTGTTTATTTTATAGCTAAAACACCAAAAAACAGCATAGAAGTGACGACGTACATACAATATATATCTTATATAGGCATAGCGGTCGCTATACTGATGCCTGCTATATTGGCTATCGTAGCTACTATAAGGCATATTGATGTAAAGGATGGCGGTAACGTATGAAGCGCTGTGTTATTGGCGTAGCGGTTATGCTAGCATTATCATTGATGCTAACGGGATGTTGGGATGCCAAACAGCTCCAGGATATGTATATGAGTTACGGTATAGGTATAGATACAGCAGAGAACCAGCCTAATATGGTAACAGTAACATTGACAGCTCCTACGTTAACCGAAGGCGCAAAAGAGCAGCTACAGATTTTATCAAGCCAGGGCCATTCTATAGACGAAGCCATAAACGATATGCAGGCTAAAAGCCATCAAATAATATCGGTGGCCCATGACCGCGTGTTGGTTATAGGAGAACAAGCCGCAAAAAACGGTATTTCAGAATACCTGGACACCTTTGTGCGCAATCCGTCTATAAGAAATGACATGTACGTAACGGTTGCAAAGGGTAAAGCGGAAGAGCTGCTCAATATTCAGCTTAAACAAGATCCATTCATAGCATTGTATTTAACTCAACTTTTAGAGAAAAACCGAAGGTTATCCAAGGTACCTTTGGTAACCGTAGTAGATTTATTTGGCAAAACGATCGATAAAGATAGCGACCCAGTGTTGCCTTATGTAGAGGTAACTAAAAGCAAGGATGGATTGATTGCCCGGGGAATAGCGGTTTTTGCCGATGATAAATATAAAGGCAATTTATTAAACGATGGAGCCGTGGTTTTTATGATGATGAGCAATAAAGCAAAGAGCGTAAATCTAACGTATAAGAGCTTTAAATCAACAGAGAACGATGATGTTTATTCCACTGTCAATATACATGGCATTAGCAACGATATAAAATGTAGATTGAATGGGGATAAACTATCTATAGATATGAAGGTAAAGGGCGATGCCGATCTGATAGAGCATAAAGTCACGCGACCGTTAAGCGAGAGCGATATAGGACGTGAGGAGCAAGCGTTGGAACGGGAACTTATAAGCGATATGAATGATGTAATGAGAAAATTGCAGAAAGAATATGGGTCTGATCCTCTAGGGTTAGGTCAATGCGTCAAAATAGAATATCCGGATTATTATAATAATATCGATTGGAAAAGCATATATCCTGACGTAGATGTAAACATATCGACCGATATAAATATAAACCGTATAGGTACATCCAGCTGATTATATGATATAATAAAGCTGAACAGCGACAATACGTAAGGAGAGCTTTATGAGAAAGGGTTATATTCAAGTATATACCGGTAACGGTAAAGGTAAAACTACAGCGGCTCTTGGATTGGCAATGCGGGCTGTAGGGCGGGGCCTAAAGGTTATAATGATTCAGTTTCTTAAAGGCATAGATAGCGGCGAACTCCATTCCGCTCAGCGTTTGGCCCCCGAGTTTACCATATATCGTTTTGAGTCATCGCATAAATTTATAAGAGATATGAGCGACGATGAATTGGCACAGCTCAGGCAGGATATAAGCCGCGGTTTTGGCTTTGCCAAACAGGTGATACGAGAAAATGCATGCGATATACTTATACTGGATGAGATTATGGCGGCCATACACAGCGGCTTTGTAAGGAAGGCTCTCGAAAACTAACTGGGAATTCAATAGATTTCCAGCATAACCTGTATAGCTTTCGGAATAGAGCCTAACAAAGGGTTAAACCATAGCATAAC
>JASGMM010000020.1 GCA_030156435.1 Clostridiales bacterium
ATGATGAACCATATTAATTCATATGGGAGAAGGAAACTGAACGATAGGTCACCATACCTTATGTTCAGTTTCCTTCATGGGATAGACGCTCTTGAGAAGCTAGGAGTGGAACTTATCCCAGCAAATGATATAATCCTCAAACCCACGCTTCTAAAAGCATAAATCCAAGAGCAGGCACCGCGTTAGATGTCACAAGTACCAATATATCGGCATTCTAAAAAGGTGGAAATAACATTTAGAAAAATTCTTGTTATTGCTTACTTTTTATTTCCTATACTCTAAAAACAGGCAGAACCTGCTTATTTCACTTATAATTATATCACATTTACCATAAAACAATGACGAAAATAGTTAAAGTTAAACAATTAAAGTTTTTTGGAAATTATTTTTTCTCTCTGTTAGTGGAACTTACTTCTACAAAGTGGACTTTACTTTTTCATTTCACCCTTGCAATATTAGGGGTAAAACAGAAACATAGAATACATACGAACTGAAGATCACGTGTTAATACATCTAGAGCAGGTAGAAGGCTGACAATATGGGTATGTTTACCTGCAAACCGGGTATCTTCTTTAGCATCTGTCTTCACATCCATGCTTATACCAACTTTAAAGATGCTGCCATATCATGCTTTACAGAATGTTCTACATGTGATATTCTTTTGATTGTATAAATATATCTTTATACTTGCTAAGTATGAAATAGGCATTTACATATTAAGATGCATTTAATGACACAAGAGGAGAAGTATATCATGGAATATAGCGCGGGCATGGTTTCGTGCCTGTTTTGGTTCAATGAAACGCGCAAGACTGCCGAGCTTTTGATGGCAGGCAAAAGCAGAGATGAAATTAAAGAACTTGCTCTAAAGGAAAATATATATCAAGCGAGGTCGGAGGATAGAAAGCGGCGCATATTCGGCGTGGCTATGAAACGGCTCGACAGCCTGCCGCGCGATGTCATAGCCGCTATTGCCGGGTGGGATGCTGGCGCGGCCAAGCTACTTGTGCTCATAAGCATAATGAAAACCGATCTTATGTTTTTTGAATTTATGTATGAAGTGTTCAGGCAAGCTGTGATGTTAGGCGAAAAGGAACTGAGCAGCAGGGCGATCGATGCTTTTTTTGATGAAAAAAGAGCGCAGAGCCAGGAGGTGGCGGGTTGGTCGCAAGTGGCCATAGAGAAGCTTAAACAAACCTACGCGAAGATATTGGCAGAAGCCGGCCTATTGAGTATCTCAAAAAATAAGAAGGAGATAATCACGCCGCCTATCGATCACAGGCTGCGCGAGTTGGCTGATAAAAATGGCTTAAAACCGTATCTAGACGTAATTACAGGGGAGATTTGAACATGGATGACATAGCCGAGAGGCTTTCTAAGATAGAAGAAAGAATAACCGATGAAAGTTTCCTTAAAAACAAAGGCCTTGGCAATGAGGTGGGCTATTATATATTCGATTACCCACCGGAGTATGAGCTGGATGTGCGTGAGTATGTCGCTTATCTGAAGGATAAGATAAACAGGTCTGATATGGGTGTAAAGATAGTGGAATTCGATCTTTATGACATTGTCATAGATATGCTCAAAGAGCGGAATTATTTGGAGAAATGCTTTGAATTTGAAAAAACAAAGGGCATCGATTATGCTTTTGAGGCCATAATGAAGATGCTCAGGCTGACCAGCCCGTCGAACCTGCTCGTGAATCATATTGTGGCCAATACGCCTCCTCGATCGGTAGTGTTTATAACAGGCGTCGGCAAATGCTATCCGTTTGTACGATCTCATAATGTCCTTAATAACCTTCATCAGGTATTGGACAGCGTGCCTGTCGTGATGTTTTTCCCAGGCAAATATTCGGGGCAAGATCTGCGGCTGTTTGGCACTATAAAAGATGATAACTATTACAGAGCTTTTAAACTGGTATGAATAATATGCTACTATCATGGAGGGATTTCAATGCGCATTGCTGATATGTTCGTAAAACCCATCGACAGGGATATAAAGGGTGTCATAAAAGTAGGCCAGAGCGATGAACAAAACGTTTACCAAGAACTCGACGAATATGTGGTTACTAAAGAGATGGCCAAACATTTCAGGGATTTCTTTGAGAGCTATAACAAAAGCATAGGCGGCTATACCGATAAAATGGGCGTGTGGATTTCCGGCTTTTTCGGAAGCGGTAAATCGCATTTCCTCAAAATACTCTCTTATTTGCTGGAAAATAGGGAAGTAAAGGGCAAAAAAGCCATTGACTTTTTCATAGATGACCACAAACTCGATGACCCCATGGTCATAGCCAATATACAACGCGCGGCCAGCGTGCCCACCGACGTTATTTTATTTAACATAGATTCTAAGAGCGAGGCCGATGCCAAGTCAAACAAGGATGCCGTATTAGACGTTTTCGTCAAGGTATTCAACGAAAAGCTCGGCTTTTGTGCCTCTTTGCCCTTTTTAGCAGAGCTAGAGCGCAAGCTCGTCGAAGAGGGATTGTACGATAGCTTTAAGCAAAAGTTTGCAGAGATAGAAGGGCGTGAGTGGGATGATGCTCGCGATGACTTCTATTTTATACAAGATGAAGTGGTGGAAGCACTGTCCTCAATAGACTTTATGAGCAAAGAGGCCGCCAGAAATTGGTGCGAGAAGGCCGAAGGCTCGTATACCATGACGCCTGAGAAATTCGCCGATTTAGTGCGCGAGTATTGCGAAAGCATGGGAAACGACCAACACGTTGTATTCCTCGCTGACGAGATGGGCCAGTATATTGCCGATGACACCCGCATGATGCTCAATTTGCAGACCATTGTCGAAGATCTGGGGACGGCCTGCGGCGGCAAGGCGTGGGTTGTAGTGACCAGCCAGCAGGATATAGATGCTTTGACAAACGTAAAAGGAAATGACTTTTCCAAAATTCAGGGCAGGTTTGATACCAGGCTGGCGCTTTCTAGCTCTAACGTGGACGAGGTCATACGAAAGAGAATATTGGCCAAGAACCAAACGGCATTGGACACCTTAAGGCTGTTATATGACCAAAAAGAGGCTGTTATAAAGAACATTTTGACATTTACTGACGAGATAGAGAAGAAGCTTTTCAGCGGCAGGGATGAATTCGCAGAGGTTTACCCCTTCATTCCTTATCAATTCAATCTGCTAGGCAATGTGCTAACGGCCATAAGGACACACGGCGCTTCGGGCAAGCACTTAGCCGAGGGCGAGCGCTCTATGCTGGCGCTGTTTAAAGAATCGACCATGCGCTTTATGAATGAGCAAGAGGGTGTACTCATTCCGTTTAATGTATTTTATGATGCGCTGGATAATTTCATAGATCACACGCACAGGATTGTCATAAAACAGGCTGAGGATAACAGCCGGCTTGAGCCGTTTGATGTAGAGCTGCTCAAGGTACTGTTTATGATAAAATACGTAAAAGAGATAAAAGCCAATGTTGAGAATCTGACGACCCTCATGGTATCGCACATTGACGAGGATCGCATAACGCTCAAAAAGCAGGTGGAAGGATCGCTGGCCCGTCTGGTATCGCAGACGCTGGTACAAAAAAACGGCGATACCTATATGTTTTTGACAAACGAAGAGCAGGAGATAAACAGGGCCATACAGAACGAGGTGGTGGACCCAGGTGAGATAATAAAAGAGGTTTGGAGTATAGTATTCGGGGATATAATAAAGGATGTTAAGTACCGTTACAGCGCGCGCTATAACTTCCCTTACAATCAAATGGTGGATGGCGTGTACTTTAAAACCGACCCTTCGGCTGAGATAAGCGTTAACATCATAACGCCTTATAACGAGATAAGCGACAACGATGCGGCGCTCAGGATGCTGTCCGTGCGCGAAAGCTGTGTTATCGTGGCTTTGCCACCAGATACCTCCTTTTTAGAAGAGATAAGCGACATGCTTAAGATTGAAAAATTTCTCATGCACCAAGGGAGCTCGCTGAGCGGATCATTTGAAAGCATAAAGAGGGCTAAAGGCGATGAACGCTTGGAGAAAAGGCAACGCGTCCGCATATTTATTGAAGAAGCGGTCAAAAATGCCGATATCTATGTTAGAGGCGATAAGATAAACACAGCGTCAAAAGATGCGGCAAATCGCATTAACGAGGCATTGGGCAAGCTCGTGAATAGCGTCTATAACAAGCTTAGCTATATGGAAACCGAGCCTGACGACTCAGACATAAGAAGCATACTGAAATTACCGGACGGGCAAATAATGATGAATATTAACAGCGGCAGCATACGCAATAAACAAGCGCTCGATGACGTGCTGAGAGCCGTTGAGCTAAATGCAATGCATCATATGAAAACGCCCATGAAGTCCATAATGGATACATTTTCCAAAGCGCCTTACGGTTTCGTGGATAAGGATATACAATACTTGGTGGCTGTTTTATTCAGACAGGGCAAAATAGCGCTAATATTAAACGGCAAGAATATATCGCTTCTGGATACGGACGCTGACGAAATTTTAAAGTATATAATCAGGCGCGAATATATGGATAAACTTCTCATAGAAAAACGCGTTAGGGCCAGCGCCGCGCAGATAAAATCGGCTAAAGAAGTCATGAAAGAGCTGTTTTCAATGCCGATTGTCAGCGATGAAGACGATGCCCTTATAAAAGCCTTTAAAGAAAGAGCCAAAAACAAGATAGCCGACATAGATGAGTACCTTGTGGAATACAGGGTGGACGATCGTTTGCCGGGCAAAAATGTATTGGAAAAGGCCAAGAGGCTTTTGGAAACTACCATAGATATAGATAATCCTGCGGAATTTTTTAATTACGTGGATGAACATAAAGATGATTTGTTTGATATCGCTGAGAGTATAACGCCGATTTTCTCATTCTTCAACGGCGAGCAGAGAAAGATATTTGATAAGGCCTTAAACCACATGAATATTTATAATAATAGTAAAAGCTATGTAACAGATAGAGATGTTATGGACATTGCGGAAGAGATAAGGCGCATAGTGGTTATGACTGAGCCGTATAGTCAGATATTTAGGCTGCCGGATTTGATAAAAAGATTTGATGAGTTATATCTGGGTATTTTGGAGAAAGAGGCCGAGCCGATGCGCAGCGTTATTGAAGAAGATCGAAAGTACGTACTGAGCAAACTCGATGAGCCGGCCCTTGCCGATGAGTTCAAAAATAAATTTATAAATGCTTTTGCAGAGCTGACTGCTAAGCTAGAGAAAGCCAATGACATAGCCTCAGTGAGGAACATAGGCCATGAGAGCGAAGCGCTAAAGAAACGCTGTCTGGATGAAATTGCCCAATATAGAAAGTATTTAAACGATTTATATAAGAAGGAAAATGGTGGTCCGGCTAAGGTTGCTGATCCTCCTGCGCCACCGGCTGCGAAGGAGATGAAGACCATAAGTATAGAGGATATCGTGAGCAGGAATATAACAATAGAGAATAAAGATGATTTAGAAAGATTTATAAGCTCGCTCAAAAACAAGCTGCTTGAAGAATTAAGCGACGGCGTTGTGATAAACTTGCTTATATAGGGGATGGTAAGAAAAGCATATGATTAACAAAGCAGAAGTGAAGAAATTCGCAGTAGAGGCGAGAAGAAAGCTTTTATCATCGGTTAAGGCTAAAGCGGGCCTTATAGGCGTAACCGAAAATGGCATAGCCGAGCCCACAACTAAAGGGCAAGGCTATGCTGTCTACCCTACTGACGCTGGCATAGAAACCACGCTTGCGGGAAAACAACTGGAACAAAGGGCCAATTTGGTAAAGCGCATAAATGAAATAGCGGGCGGCGACAAAGCGGAGTATAAAAGGGCTTATGAGAGCGTTATGGAAGAAGCCGCTTACACGTGGTTTAACCGGATAATAGCGGTGCGGTTTATGGAGATAAACGGTTATCTTCCATCGGGAATACGCGTGCTCTCCAGCGAAGCGAAGGATAAGATAGAGCCTGATATCGTGACGCTAGCGCCCGACATAGATCTGCCGCTTTCGCCGCAGGAAATAGATGAGATAATATCGCTCAAAGCCGCAAACAAATTGGATGAGCTCTTTCGCATGCTTTTTATAAAGCAATGCAATGAGCTGGGCAAATTATTGCCCGGGCTTTTTGAAAATACGTCATTATATGACAGGGATTATACAGAGATACTGCTCGATATATCATACACCAATGAGGACGGCGTTATACGCAGCCTGCTAGAACTTGATGAGAGCTATTTCCTCGATCAGGTGGAGATTATAGGCTGGATGTATCAATATTATATATCCGAAAAGCACGATGAGGTAATAGACATATACGGTGCCACTGCTGTAAAAAAGGAAGATGTGCCAGCTGCAACTCAACTTTTTACGCCTGATTGGATCGTGCACTATATGATCGACAACTCATTGGGGAGATATTGGATGGAACGACATCCCGAGAGCGGATTAGCATCAAAATTAGAATTTTTTATAAATGACCAGATAATGAGTGTTAATGAGAAAACATCGCCTGAGGATATAAAGGTGCTCGATCCATGCATGGGCAGCGGTCATATACTCGTTTATGCTTTCGACGTGCTTATGCAGATATATGAATCATGCGGGTACACGCAGCGCGATGCCGCGCGCCTTATAGTTGAGAAGAATCTTTACGGCTTGGATATAGATGACAGAGCATACCAGCTTGCATATTTTGCCGTGATGATGAGAGGCAGGAAGTATGACCGGAGGTTTCTTGAAAGAGGGATAACGCCCAACCTGTGTGCTATAAAAGAAAGCGATGGATTGCAGAGGTTCGGAAGCGCTGCCAATAAGTTAAAAATTTGCGATCAACATAAAGACACAGCAAACTATTTAATTGATACGTTCAGGGATGCCAAAGAGTATGGGGCGATACTCAACGTTGAGCCTATGGATTACGATGGTTTGTTGGAATGTCTGGATGAGATCAGAGCTAACAGCAACTTGGATATCAACTATCAGTCGTGGTTGCGCAATGAATATGATTTGATGCTAGACCTTATAAAACAGGCTCAAATCATGTCGCAAAAGTACGATGTAGTGGTGACTAACCCGCCATACTTGAGCAAAATGGATGCTAAATTAAAAGCATTTGTAAATAAAAATTACAAGGATTATTCGAGAGATCTATTCTCTGTATTTATATATAGGAATTTTGGGTTTTGTAAACAAAACGGATACTGTGCTTTTATGTCACCATTTGTATGGATGTTTATAAAAACATATGAAGAATTACGCAAATACATTATACGGAATAAAAACATATCGAGCTTAATTCAAATGGAATATTCAGCCTTTGAAGAGGCTACTGTTCCGTTATGCACCTTTGTCCTGAAAAATGCAAAAGATGACCAAAACGGCATTTATATCAAATTATCGGATTTCAAGGGCGGCATGGAAATACAGAAACAAAAAGCACTTGAGGCAATAAGAAATGAAAATTGTGGTTATTATTATAAAGCAAACGCACGAAACTTTGAAAGAATCCCAGGAATGCCTATAGCATATTGGGCGACTTATTCTATATTAGCAGTTTTTTCTTATCCTCTTTTATATAAATACACAGTATCAGCGGGGCAAAATGTAACAGGTAATAATGCTATTTACCTGCGATATTTTTGGGAAGTAACTAAAAGCAAAGTTGGGCAATACAATAAATGGGTTTTTTATGCTAAAGGTGGAGGCTATAAGAAATGGTTTGGGAATTTAGTAAATTTAGTTAATTGGATGCCAGAGGCAAGAGAAAGATATGATAGTGTAGTTCGCAAAGAATATTGGTATAAGAAGGGAATAACATGGGGATTAGTTACTTCAAGAGTACCGAGCTTTAGAGTATTACCAAAGGGTTCAACTTTTGATAAAGGAGGCTCCTCTATTTTTGTAAAAGATGATAGCAATTTTAATTATATTTTGGGATTATTGAACAGCAAAGTGTTTTTAGAAATTGTGCAAATATTTAATCCTACTTTGAATTTTCAGATAAAGGATATAAGATCAATGCCAGTTATATTTTCCGATACCTACAAGCCCCGCATTGATGAGCTTGTTTCACAAAACATAGCTATATCCAAGACTGATTGGGACAGCTTCGAAACATCGTGGGATTTCAAGAAGCACCCGCTTATAACGTGGAAGACGGATAGCGGGCTGATAAGCGATGCCTTCGACAATTGGGCGGATTTTGCCGAGCGCCAGTTTACGCAGCTCAAGGCCAATGAAGAAGAGCTAAACCGCATATTCATAGAGATTTACGGCCTGCAGGGCGAGCTAACGCCGGATGTCGAGGACAAGGACGTTACTGTGCGCAAGGCAGATCTTCAGCGTGATATGCGCAGCTTTATATCGTATGCCGTGGGGTGCATGTTCGGGCGCTACAGCCTGGATGTGGATGGCCTGGCCTATGCTGGCGGCGAATGGGATGACAGCAAGTATAAAACCTTCGTTCCTGATAAGGACAACATACTCCCCATAACCGATGAGGAGTATTTCAGCGATGATATAGTGGCCCGGTTTGTGGAATTCGTAAAAGCGGCTTACGGTGAGGACACGTTGAGCCAGAACCTTGCCTTTATAGCCTCGGCTCTCGGCAACAAGGGCAGTACACCGCGCGAGGTGATACGCAATTACTTTCTCAAGGATTTTTATAAAGACCATGTTAAAATATATAAGAAGCGGCCTATTTACTGGATGTTCGACAGCGGCAAGGAGAATGCCTTCAAAGCCCTAATATACCTTCACAGGTATGACGAGGATACGGTGGGGCGCGTGCGCGTAGATTATCTGCATAAAGCGCAGGCGGCCATAGAGAGCGCCATAGGCCATTGCGACATGGTACTGTCGGGAGATATGGCATCGCCTGCCGACAAGGCCAAAGCGATGAGGCAAAAGGAAAAGCTGGTAAAACAGCTTGCCGAGACCAGGCTTTACGACCAGGCCATAGCGCATATAGCGCTTCAGAGGATACGTCTGGATTTAGACGACGGCGTGGCAGTAAACTATGCAAAGTTCCAGGACGTTGAGGTATCCAGCGAGGGCAAAAAACCCATAAAGATCGATTTATTGGCAAAAATTTGAACGGGAACGGGTGTGACTGATGAGTTTGAGCACTATACAGGATAAATTGAATAAAAAATTTAAAAGCGAACGGCGCACGCTTGTGTTTTGGTATGATGATAATGCGAGCTTTGCCGATGAGGTGGATTCGTTGCAACTCGAGAATGCCAAGCTGCATAAGCTCACAGGAGATAATGCGATTTATACAAAATATCTGCTGGAGTACGAGGATCGCAGTAGCAATTATCTTATATACGCTCCTTTTTCAAAACCGCCCGAAAAGGATAATCACCTTGCCGACACAGTTCATTACTCCGAGCTATTTTATACAGATAAGGCGGCTATGGTATGCGAGGACTTGGGTATACCCGATAAATACAGGGATCAGGTTACACAATATGCAAAATTTTGGAAATCAGGCAACAGAACGGATAGGTTCGCGGCGCTTGGCATAGAGGAGTACACCCCCGAGGCTATAGAAATAGGCATGTTGGCCGTTGTGGCAGGGGTAAAAGCGACGAATTTTGAAGAGATTTTGAAAAATGTCATAATAAGCGGCGGGCTGGATGATAACAAATATCTTTCCGATTTTGACAAACTCGGGCTTACAGGTGCTTTTTGGAGCTTATGCGAAAGATACTACGGCTATAATGAGGAAAATCCTACATTGGAGAAGCTTATGGCTTCTTTGCTGATAACCTATACCGATCACCATTTCGAAGGCGAGCTGCCTAAAGCATGGCGGCCATTTGTATTGCGCAAGGAAAATGATGTCGCCGTGCTGGTTTCCAATATGATGAACAATGTGCTGTACAGGGAGCAATTCGATGCACTATCCGGGCGCATAGCGGCAAAGCTTGGGGTTGAGGATCATGTAAAGAGTATGGATCCCGAGAGCTATGCCGAGTGCGATGCGTTTGAGGCTTTCGACCAAAGCATTGTAAAGCACATGGCCTCTGTACTTGCGGCCAATGCTCAACCGCTGCCCGAGAGCTATGCCGCTATAATAGAAAATCGCATCGGCAGGAAACATTTCGCGCAAAAATACGAGCCATACTATGAAGCTATAAGGCAAGCCGACCGGCTTATAGCTTGCGTCAAAGCTTTCGCAACGGCCAGTGCGCCTGACGCCGATGGGACAATTGCTCTTTATGCAAAAGAGTGGTCAAAGATCGATCGGCATTACAGGGGCTTTTACACAGCCTTTGATAAAATTTCCGCAGGCGATGACCTGCGCGAGTTAAGAAGTTTAATAGAGAATATATACGCCAACGATTATTTGGGCAAACTTTCCGTTATATGGTCGGATAAACTTGAAAAAATCGCATCTTTTAGCGACTTGAAAGCGGCAAAGCAGCCGGACTTCTATATTAAATCAGTTGCGCCCTTGGCGGCGAGCGGCATTACAGCCGTCATAATATCCGATGGCTTGAGATATGAATGCGGCCAAGAGCTGTGCGAGAGGTTAAATGATAAGGCCAATGCAAAGCCGAAATTGGAGTATATGATATCATCGTTGCCATCCGAAACGCATCTGGGCATGGCGGCCCTGCTGCCGCACGATTCCATAACGATTAATTGTTCATTTGAGCCGCTGGTAGATGGTTTGCCATGCGTTTCCACAGATCAAAGAGCTGTGATACTTCAGTCGCATAATCCAAAGTCGGCGGCTTTCACATATAGCGATGTCATGAACATGAGCAGGGAAGATGTGCGCAGGCTGCTTAGCGGCAAAGAACTCATATACATCTATCACAATCAGATCGATGCGCGCGGCGATAATGCGCCTACCGAAAATGAGGTTTTTGGTGCGGCAAGGGAATCTGTGGACGAGATAATGGCTATTATACAAAAGCTGACGGTAGACAAGTCCATCACTAAGTATATAATAACGGCCGACCATGGCTTCTTATATAGAAGGGATAAGCTGAGCGAAAGCGACAAGGTAAACCTGTCCAAACAGGCCAATGCCCGCGTCAACAAGCGCTTCATAATGAGCGATAAGCCGCTTGATGTGGAGGGCGCGTTGTGCTTTTCTCTGGATTATCTGGGCGAGGGCAATGAAGGCGTATACGTCACGGTGCCCCGTGGGGCCGATGTTTTTAAGGTTGCAGGCGGCGGTCAGAACTATGTGCATGGAGGAGCTTCGCTTCAAGAAATAGTTATTCCTTTAATAAAAGTGGAAACCGAGTTGTATAAGAAAGAAGTCGGCAAGGTCGACGTGGAGCTGACATCATTGTCGCGCAAGGTAACCAACCTGATAGTGTATCTGGACTTTATGCAAAAAAATAGCGTCAGCGATACGCTGCGTCCGGTTAAAGTAATAGCATTTTTTGAAACCGAATCGGGCGAGAGGATATCCGACGAGGAGATAATGGTGGCCGACAAAAGGGAAGCATCGCCTGAAAAGCGCCGTTTCCACGAGAAATTCACCTTCAAAAACAGGCGTTATCCAAGGGACGAGAAATACTACCTTGTGCTCAAGGACGCTGAAACCGATATGGAGATGCACAGGTATGAGTTTGTAATAGATATAGCATTTGCCGACGATTTCGGATTTGAATTGTGAAAGGGGCTAATAGATGGACGGTCTATCCGATAAGCTGCTGAACGCCTTCCCCGGCAGGGTTGTGCGCAAGGACCTCACAAAAAAGCTTAAAGAAGGCGCAAATGTGCCGGTGTATGTGTTAGAATACCTTCTCGGCATGTATTGCGCCTCAGCCGATGAACAGGCTGTGGAGGATGGAGTGGCCAATGTCAAGAAAATATTGGCTGATAACTTCGTGCGCCCGGACGAGGCTCAGAAGATAATATCCAAGCTGCGCGAGAACGGCAGCCATACCGTTATCGATAAGTTGACCGTTAAACTGGATATATATAACGATCGCTATATTGCTGAATTCTCCAACCTCGGCATAAGGGATGTGCCTATATCCGATGAGTACGTCGCCAAATACGAGAGGTTGCTATGCGGTGGCATATGGTGCATAGTCAATATGGAGTATTTCTATGACGAAAATGACAGGCGGAAATGCCCGTTTATAATACGAAGGCTTACCCCCATACAGATGCCGAATTTTGACTTGAATGAGGTGAAAGAGGTAAGAGGGCGCTTTACAAAAGAAGAGTGGATAGACGCCTTGCTGCGCTCTACTGGACTAGAGCCATCGCGCTTTAGTGAGCGCGTGAAGTGGCTGCATCTGGCGCGCTTGATGCCGCTTGCTGAAAATAACATGAACTTGTGCGAGTTAGGACCGCGCGGCACTGGCAAATCGTATGTCTACAAGGAGATATCGCCGAACAGCATACTGGTTTCAGGCGGACAGACCACCGTGGCCAATCTATTCTATAATATGAGCACAAAGGCGGTAGGCCTGGTCGGCCTATGGGATTGTGTGGCCTTCGATGAGGTAGCCGGCATTAAGTTTAAGGATAAGGACGGCATACAGATAATGAAGGACTATATGGCGTCTGGCTCATTCTCGCGCGGCAAAGAAGAGAAAGCTGCCCTAGCATCCATGGTTTTTATCGGCAATATAAACCAGAACGTGGATGTTCTGCTTAAAACTTCGCACCTGTTTGAGCCGTTTCCGGAAGACATGAATAGTGACAGCGCCTTTTTCGACAGGATGCATTGCTATGTGCCTGGCTGGGAGATACCAAAATATAGGCCGGAATTCTTCACTGACGAATATGGTTTTATCACCGATTACCTTTCAGAATTCATGCGCGAGATGCGAAAGATTTCCTACGCCGATGCGTTCGATAAATATTTTAGGCTGGGCAATAACTTAAACCAACGCGATGTCATAGCCGTGCGCAAGGTCGTATCCGCTTTAGTCAAGCTGATTTACCCGGATGGGGAGTTTGGCAAAGAAGAGGTTGAGGAAATACTGCGCTTTGCTTTAGAATGCAGGCGCAGGGTAAAAGAGCAACTCAAGCGCATCGGGGGCATGGAGTTTTACGATGTAAATTTTTCCTATATAGACAACGAGTCGTTCGCTGAGGAATATGTTCCTGTGCCGGAGCACGGCGGCGGCAAACTGATACCCGAGGGCATGGGCAAAGCCGGCCACGTGTATACAATAGGGCGCGGCAAATCGGGCATGATTGGAACCTATAAGATTGAGACGGAGGTGGTCAACGGTTCCGGTAAATACATCTGCACCGGCATAGGTAATATGCGCGAGGCTAGAGAGGCCTTGGAGACAGCTTACCGTTATCTTAAGGCCAACAGCAAATCAATAAGCGGCGCTATATCAGTATTGACCAAGGATTTCATGCTGCATGTGCAGGATTTAAATGGGACCGGCATGACCAGCAGCCTTTCACTGGTGGCATTGGTGGCACTTTGCTCAGCTGCGCTCAATAAGCCGGTTATCTCCAGCTTAGCAGTGTTGGGAAATTTGAGCATAGGCGGGACCATCACTAAGGTGGAAGACCTGGCCAATGTGCTGCAAGTATGCCTGGATAGCGGTGCTAGGAAGGTGCTCCTACCGATACTGTCGGCAGCGGATATGGCAACGGTCCCACCCGAGCTCATGGGCAAGTTCAATATTATCTTTTACCAATCGGCCGAAGACGCGGTGTTCAAGGCTCTGGGCGTGGAGTGATCTGCGCAATCGCAACGAGCTGGCAATATTACCGATAGCTTGCTACTTATCGCATTCTTTGCTCAAGAGGCTTTTTCTGGCCTCAATGGTTTCATCGCCTTTTTGGAATAGTTCGACGTACTCGGTTAAAACCTCAATAGGCAGGCCGGCATTGCGCATGCATTTGATGAATTCTATCCACCTGCAATCTTCTTCAGTATAATCCCTGATCCCGCTGCTATCCCGGTTTACACTTGGAATAAGTCCTATGCGCTCATAATAGCGCAGCGTATCCGGCGAAAGGCCACATCTCTCGCTTACTTCCGCAATTCTCATACTTATCATCTCCCGATTGCATTATAACACTTGGAGTAGGCTCTAAGTCAAGGAAAAACATGTTGCCTCTTGACATGGAGTACACTCCAAGTAGTATGCTATGAGTAGTGTTAACCATAGTTCATAATTAAAGCAAATAAAATCAGAAAGAAGTGGACGCTATGGAGTATGTAAAATTAGGCAATACGGGGTTGGACGTGTCGAGGATATGCTTGGGCTGCATGGGCTTTGGCGACCCCAATGCATGGGTACATAAGTGGGTGTTGGATGAGGAGCATAGCCGTCCCATCATAAAGAAAGCCATTGAGATTGGCATCAATTTCTTTGATACCGCCAATGTCTATTCGATGGGCAAAAGCGAAGAAGTGCTTGGCCGCGCCTTAAATGATTATGCCAATAGAGACGAGATAGTAGTGGCAACAAAGGTGTTCAACCGCATGCATGAGGGTCCGAACGGCGCCGGTTTGTCGCGCAAGGAGATCATGAACGAGATCGACAAGAGCTTGAAACGCTTGGGAATGGATTATGTGGATTTGTATATCATCCACAGATGGGATTACAATACGCCTATAGAAGAAACGATGGATGCGCTAAACGATGTCATAAAGGCTGGGAAGGCTAGGTACATAGGCGCATCAGCGATGTATGCATGGCAATTCCAAAAAGCGTTGCACGTGGCTGAAAAGCACAATTGGACGCGTTTTATCTCCATGCAGAACCATTATAACCTGATCTACAGGGAAGAAGAAAGGGAAATGATACCGCTGTGTCGCGAAGAAAAAATAGCGATTACGCCCTACAGCCCCCTCGCATCAGGCAGGCTTGCGCGCGATTGGTCACAAACGACTTATCGCTATGAAACCGATGAGGTGGCTAAATCTAAATACGGTTCTACGGCCGAGACTGACAAGGCCATAGTAGGCAGAGTGGCCGAGCTGGCGCAAAAGCACGGTGTCCCGATGTCGCAGATTTCACTGGCGTGGCTGTTGCATAAGCAACCGGTTGTGGCTCCCATAGTTGGTGCAACTAAGGCGGAACATCTAGATGACGCCGCAGCTGCCTTGTCAGTAAAGCTGACGCCTGAAGAGATGGCCTATTTAGAAGAGCCGTATGCGCCCCATAGGGTGGTGGGAGCGCTGTAAGCACAGGCATATGGGTGACATGGCAACAATTTAAAGTTGTTTGATGAAAGGGTTAACGATAAAAAGGAGGAATAATTCATGGAAAACAAAGAAGATTTTAGCGAAAAAGTGATTTTCCCCGTGGGACCAAAAGCCCCTGATGATATTGCAAAAAATTTTATAGGCACGGTCTACCTTCATGCGCTCGTGCCTTATGACAGCCCATTAAAACACCCTATAAGCCACGTTGTGTTCGAGCCGCGATGCCGCAACAACTGGCATAAACACCCTGGAGGCCAGATCCTTTTAGTCACCGGAGGAAGGGGCTGGTATCAAGAGGAAGGCAAGGATGCGCGCGAGCTTCACACCGGCGATGTCGTAGAGATATTGCCTGATATAAAGCACTGGCATGGTGCTGCTGCAGATAGCTGGTTTGCCCACATCGCCATGGAAGCCGATGTACTAGCCGGGCCAACACAATGGTTAGAACCTGTGACCGATGAACAATATGATAAATTGAGGTGATATAAAATGGAAAAAGTTACAGCTGGACATGATGCATTAGGCGATTTTGCTCCTAAATTTGCTGAGTTAAACGACGACGTTTTATTCGGCCAAGTATGGTCGAGGGAAGATAAGCTCTCGGCGCGAGACCGCAGCATGATTACTGTGACAGCGCTGGTAGCAAGCGGTATAGCCGATAGCTCACTGAAACATCATATACAAAAGGCCAAGGACAACGGTATAACCAAGGATGAGATGGCCGAGCTTTTGACTCATCTAGCCTTTTATGCGGGTTGGCCTAAGGCTTGGGCGGCCTTTTACGTAGCTAAAGAGATATATAAGGAGTGAAAAAATTATGAGAAAGGATTTTGGGGCAAGGACATGGTTTTATCCGTTGCCGGTGCTAATTATAGCCAGCTATGATGAAAAAGGCAATGCCAATGCCATGAATGCGGCATGGGGCGGCATATACGATTCCAACCGCGTGGTGCTCAGCCTTAGCGCGGATCATAAAACCACGGAAAATATCAGGGCCAGAAAAGCCTTTACGATAAGCTTTGGCGATGCCGCGCATGTAGCTGCTTGTGATTATGTGGGATTAGTTTCCGGCAATGATGTGCCAGACAAATTAAAAAAAGCGGGATTTACTACACATAAGAGCCGCTTTGTGGACGCTCCTGTCATTTGCGAGCTGCCTATGGCGCTGGAATGCCGCCTGATAAAAATAAATGAGGATGGTAATATAATTGGAGAAATTGTTAACATCAGCGCAGATGAAAGCGTTTTAGGTGAAGACGGTTTGATTGATGCGGCTAAGCTGCGGCCGATCTCATTCGACCCGGTGCACAATTATTATTTAGTGCTTGGCGAAAAAGTTGGCAATGCATTTCAAGATGGCAATGCCCTGAAATGACAAATGGCTGAAATGGAGGAATTAATTATGAAATATGTAACTTTGAACAATGGAATTAAGATGCCAGTGCTTGGCTATGGCGTATTCCAGATAAGCAGTGAGGAATGTGAGCGTTGCGTACTGGATGCAATCGAGGTTGGCTATCGTGCGATCGATACAGCGCAGGCTTACGGCAACGAGGAAGCGGTCGGCAATGCCATCTGTAAATGCGGTATACCCCGCGATGAACTATTTATCACCACGAAAGTGTGGATTAGCAATGGTGGTTATGAAAAGGCCAAAGCTTCGCTTCAGGAATCTTTGCACAAGCTGCAAACAGCGTATATTGACCTTGTCTTAATTCATCAACCGTTCAACGATTATTACGGAACCTATCGTGCGATGGAGGAAGCTTACAAAGAGGGCTGGATTCGGGCTATCGGTGTCTCCAATTTCTACCCAGACCGTTTTGTTGACATTTGCAATTTTGTTGAGGTAAAACCTGCTGTCAACCAGGTGGAAACCCATGTGTTTTATCAGCAGAAAACCGCACACGAATACATGAAAAAATATGGTGCACAACATGAATCCTGGGCACCTTTTGCCGAAGGGCGCAATAATTTCTTCACCAATCCCGCATTAACCGAAATTGGCAAAAAGTACGGCAAGAGCGTCGCACAGACTGCACTGCGATTCCTTATTCAGAGCGATGTGGTGGTTATCCCAAAATCCACCCACAAGGAACGTATGATTGAGAATATAGATGTATTTGATTTTGCTTTAGACGAAACAGACATGGCTGCAATTCAGGCTTTGGACGAGAACAAAAGCCTGTTCTTCTCTCACTATGATCCAGCTATTGTGGAAATGCTGATCGGGCGGCATGGACATTGACAAGATTTGATTTGGCGCATATAATAGTAACATATCAAATATTTTTGATATGAGGTGATTACTTGCAAACGAAATATGAGGAGCACGCAAAGATATTTAAAGCATTTTGCGATGAAAAGCGCCTGCGAATACTTGAGCTTCTGCGCAGTGGTGAGAAATGCGCCTGTGTCCTTCTTGAACAGTTGGACCTGGGACAGTCCGGGCTTTCCTACCATATGAAGGTTTTAGTTGAGTCGGGTATTGTGGAGAGCCGGCAAGAAGGAAAATGGATACACTACAAGATTAGCGAAAATGGCAGCGCTTACGCCGCTGCTCTGTTGAAAGAGCTGACAACGCCGAACGTATTTTTAGAAGAGAATACCTGCTGCAAACAATAAAAGCCATCGTCTGAATGGCTTTTATAAAGCAGAATACATCAAAATTATTTGATATGAGGTTTTCAAAATTGAAGGTGAGGTTTTCCTCGGGATGCAAATATTAAAAGGAATTTGGGATTTTATTCAATATCAGATTCTTGGCATGAGATGGCTCGATGAGCTGATCGGAAGTGCCCTTTCTGGCCTGGGACTGGATACATCCACCCGTTTGGGCGGCAGCATCGAGTTTTTTGCCTACGATGTTATTAAAATCACGATATTGCTGTGCTTATTAATTTTCCTTATCAGTTATATTCAGAGCTATTTCCCACCGGAACGCAGTAAGAAGATATTAGGCCGATTCCATGGCATCGGGGCCAACTCAGTCGCGGCCTTGCTTGGTACGGTAACGCCGTTTTGTTCCTGCTCATCTATTCCGCTGTTCATCGGCTTTACATCAGCAGGGCTTCCTGTTGGGGTGACGTTCTCGTTCCTCATCTCTTCCCCGATGGTCGACTTAGGTTCGCTGCTTCTGCTGATGAGCATTTTCGGTACGAAAGTAGCCGTCATCTATGTAATCGTCGGGCTGATTATCGCTGTCATTGGCGGTACGATTATTGAGAAACTGCACATGGAAAAGCACGTGGAAAGCTTTATTATGACGGCTGGAAGCGTAGACATAGAATCACCCGACCTGACAATGAAGGATCGGCTGGCTTATGCGAAGGACCAGATGCTGTCCACCTTTAAAAAGGTGTTCCCATATATCCTGATCGGCGTGGGCATCGGGGCCGTTATTCACAACTGGATCCCCGAGGAATGGGTGATCGCGGCGCTCGGCAGTAAAAATCCGTTTGGCGTAGTATTAGCTACGCTTTTTGGCGTTCCGATGTACGCTGATATCTTTGGCGTCATCCCTATTGCGGAAGCCCTGTTATCCAAAGGGGCCGACCTCGGCACCGTTCTTTCATTTATGATGGCCGTCACTACGCTGTCTATACCATCTATGGTTATGCTGCGCAAGGCTGTCAAACCGAAACTGTTGGCGCTGTTCATCGCAATCTGCACCATTGGTATCATTATAGTAGGCTACTTTTTTAACGCTATTCAGGGATTTATTATATAGTAGGAGGAACATATTATGGCAAAGACTTGGTATCCCGTTATTGATTACGCACTATGCACCGAGTGCGGCATTTGCATCACAAGGTGCCCTCACGGCGTCTATGACCCAGCAAAGGCACCATCGCCCGTTGTAGCAAATCCCGAAGCTTGCATCGACCATTGCCACACGTGCGGTAATCTTTGTCCGGTTGGCGCAATTACTTACGTTGGCGACGATACCGGCTGGGTACCTATGAACGGCATGCAGGAATCTGCAGAAAGCTGCTGTTCGTGTAGATGTGAAGCATCTTACGAAAAGAAGATCGCTGTTGATTATCTCTATCTTGATTTGCAGACCTGTAACCGTTGCATAGGTACGGATGCAGTGCTCGATGAGGTGATGGCAACGCTTACCCCTGCCTTGAAACTTGCTGGATATGAGGTTGAGTATAACAAAATAGAAATGAAAACAGCAGAGCTTGCTAGACAATACCAATTCCTATCATCTCCCACAATCCGGGTAAACGGTCGGGATATATTCCAATCAGTTGCTGAAAATGGCTGCGATTGCTGCAGCGAAATCAGCGGGGCTGATGTTGACTGCCGGGTATTTGAATACAACGGGGAGAGCTATGAAGTTCCACCAAAGGAAATGCTAGCAGAAGCCATCCTTCAGGCTGTATTCGGCAGGACTGAATCCGGTTGTTCTTGCGGAAATTATGAGTTGCCAGATAATTTGAAGAGCTTTTATGAGGGAAAGAAAATCAAATCCGTATGTTCGTGCGGAGACAATTGCTGTTAAACAACAAAAATATAATAGAAAAGGGGTATAATAAACATGTCACTATTCGGAAAGAAAAAGGAAGAAACCACACCCTGCTGCGAGGGAAACTGCGATGCAGAAAGTATGGCAAAGGCCGAACATGCTAAAACCGAGGGCGCGAGCGTGAAGATACTCGGAAGCGGGTGCGCAAAATGCAACCAGCTTGAGGCGGCAACAAAAGAGGCCCTTAAGCTACTCGGCATGGATACTACCATTGACCATGTAACGGATTTCTCACAGATCGCGGCCTATGGCGTCATGACAACGCCTGCTCTAGTCGTGGACGGAAAAGTGGTCTCTTACGGTAAGGTTTTAAGAACAGAAGAGGTTGTAAAGATTCTACAAAAAGTTAGATCTTAACAATAAAAGATGATCGCTTTTAAATAATATGGAGGGTCACGTAGAATGAAGCATTTAGGCACAAAAGATTTAACGTGGCCTCTCCATAAGTATATGAGTGTATCATGAAAAAATGTGGATTAATTTATGAGGGGACCATAAAACAGGGAGATTGGAATAACCAAGGTATCTGTGATTATTCAATGTACGGACTTGTCGCAGAAGATTATCATGATAGCTTAGCCTGCTTCCCAAATGAATATATGGATCACTCATAGGGCCGGCTCCTATCATACATAGCTTCCTTTTTGGCCGAAGAACAGCCTCCAGCTTTTCAGGTGCTTTCATCGCCTGCCTCACTAAGCATTTCCTTTATGATGCTAAGCTTTTCAGACTTTGAGGAAGATAAAAAGACGACTTTTCTTCCTTTTCCCATTGCTGTTGCCTGAAACACTGGCTTGATACCAGCCACTTCAATATCCTGGCGATTCAGCACATTCTATATCTGTGTGCCATCTACATATGCCTCATCCATTCAAACTTCTTTCTTTTTAAACACCAAAACCGCACCTACCAATAATGCGATTATCATCATGGCACATACCATCATTGCGGGTACAAAATCCGATACCTCACCAACGCCTCCTAGTAACGGTAAAGTACCACCGGATAATGTCACCGGGTTAAATTTTGCTGTGTTTGGAATTATGCCGATTACGTTTAATGCAACCACTATGCTCAAACAAGTGAGCAAACTGCCGTAGATGTTCCCAAACAATGTGCCGCCGAAAATCACAATCGAAAGTAGCAACTCACCGAATACCCACGGCGCGACAAATGCGATAGCCGCGTTATGAATGGTGTAGTCGTTCCAGAAATATGCCGTGTAAGCATAGCAAATTCCAAGGCAAGCAAGATAGGAAACTGTCCATAAAATCGTTGATGCGAAAAATTTTGACAGAATAACAACGTGGCGGTTCAACCCTTTGGCGAGCAGAATTATAAGCGTTCCTTTCGAGAGTTCGCTCGCCATAATGCCGCTGAACGAAATTGCAAGTACGAGCATACCCGTTTGCCCGACATTCTTAAAAAACTGTGCCCAAGAATCCATTGCTGTCGGCTCCGGCATTTGTATTACGATTCCACTTGTTTCAAGCGTTTTGAACAATTCCGGCGTAAGTTTTGCAAATAATGGCGACATCATTCCGAAAATCAGAAAGACGGCAAGCAGGATATGCAGCTTGTATGTAACCACACTTTCGGCAAGTTCCTTTTTTGTAAACGCGAAGAACTGCTTCATTTCACCGCCTCCAAGAGCAGGCTCTCGATTGAACGCTCGCCAACTTCGCATTTTTCGAGAGGTAAACCGTTTGCCGTTAGTACACGCGCGACTTCATCAGCATCTACTTCTTCAGCAAATTCAAGCGTGACGGACTTTGAGTTTCGTCTAGTTTTCAAACTGTCAATAGAAGTCTCCAAAGCGATTTTACCTTTGCTCAGAACAGCAACTCGGTCACAAATGCGTTCCACATCAGATAGAATGTGCGTGGAGAATACTACTGTCGTCCTGCCTTTAATCCTCTGCAAAATGTCCAGAATTTCTTTTCGCCCGATTGGGTCGAGCGCAGAAGTCGGTTCATCGCAAATAAGAAGTTTTGGTTCTCCGAGTAATGCCTGCGCCACGCCGAGTCGCTGCTTCATTCCTCGAGAAAATCCGGCGATTTTTTTGTTTGCTTTTTCCAATCCTACAAGTTCAAGCAATTCAGATATGCGCGTTTTTGAAACTTTATCGTCTAACCCTACGATTTCACCGCACAGTTTCAGATAATCTCCCGGGCACATATAACCGTAAAACTCCGGCACATCCGGCAGATAACCGATAAAACGATTAGTTTTAGTTGCGCCGAAAGAAACGCGCTCGCCGCAAACATCGATAGTGCCGCCATCGGCTTTCAGCAAGCCGACTATCATTTTCATCGTAGTGGTCTTCCCTGCCCCATTCACACCGATAAAGCCATAAACGCAATTTTCAGGCACCGTAAACGAAACGCCGTCAATAACCTTTTGCGAGCCGAACGATTTTGACAAGCCGTAGACTTCAAGCGTGTTCATCACTCATCACCTTTCCCAATAGTGAAATACAACACGGGACCTATAATGCCTATGAATATGCTGATAACCAACCACAGCGCACGGTTTCCGAAGCGGTATTTATTATGATGCAGGATGTGGATAATTGCCGCGACCATTAACCCAAACTGGATTACGATAATCGGGACAAGAAACGGGATAAATTGACTGATGTTTTCCGGCATTTTATTTTCCTCCTATAAAGTCCCGCAATTTGCGGATTAGTTTTGTGAATTCAGGGTTATCGTGCAGGCTGTCAAACGCAGGGTTAAGCAACACGTCATTGAGCATACTTTCCTTTACAAGCGCGTCCGTCCGAGGCATACTGCTCACGTTTTCCGCGAGCCAGGGGTCAATTCTGTCAAAGAACTCGTCGCCGTGCGGCATATATGGGAAAAATCCGTAGATGCAGACATCGACATATTTTCCCAGCATCTCGATCGTGTCAGCATCCTTCTTGGCGGCTTGACAAATATGCGCTCCCAAAACGTACAAAAGTGCCGCATTGTTCGGGTTTAATTTTCGCATTTGGAATAGTTCCGATAAACTTTCTGCACGTTTGAAGGCAGTAATCGCTTTGTCGTAGTTACCGATATTTGCTTGCATATATGAGATTAAACCGCTGAACACGCCCATAATGTTTTGGTAAAGCTCTATCTGAATAACTTCAATTGCCTTATCCGGTTTGCCGAGCATTTGGTAGGCTTGTGAAATCAGCGTTCCGGGCAAAATAATAGGTTGCATATTTTCCCCAAGAGCAGTGAGGATACCTTGCGCATCGCCCATAAGCAAATAACACATGGCCTCGTACATCGGAACGCGGTTTGTGATTAACGGATCGCTACACTCGGTTTTTATACGATTGCAAATAGCCACCGCGGATCGGAGCATTTCGTTTTTGCGTTCGGGGTTTCCCGCAAGATTTGCATGGTTAATGTAAAGTTGTACCATTTCAAGCAGGAATGGATAGCACGAGTAATACTTTTTCACGAGTAACTCGCACTCGGCCATAACTTCTTCAAACGGAGATTCGGCGAACCCTACGGACAGCTTTTTGTAGATGCGCTTTATTTCGTCTTTGCCGAGTTGTGGAGCATAACCGATTAACTTATCAATGCTGATGTTGAAATATGAAGCAAGCACCGGCAACAAAGTGATGTCGGGATAACTTAATCCCCTTTCCCATTTTGACACCGAGGCTTTTGACACTCCGACGAACGCCGCAAGTTCGTCCTGTGTAACGCCTTTTTCACGGCGCTTAGCGGTAATGATGTCGCCTAAGTTTATATCCTTCAAGTTGACTACCTCCAACAAACGTATAATAACAGAAATAAAGTCAATCATCAAGATACTTATAGTTGATTATTTCGCAATAAATCAACTGTATGGAAACAAACTCTATTCGGGTTTAGTACGTATCACCTTGGCTGGGAAAGCATACACTTTGTCAACGGCGGTAAGCAACACACCGCGCCCTCCTCGGTTGTCTGTGCTTTAATGAAGTGGAAAACATACGAGCTGAGCGTATACAAATACACGGGATTACCGAGGATTTAGTCAACTCCGCCTTGAAGATCAAGATTATATCAAAGATGACATATTAAGCCGCGTTCCATGCTTTGCTAATTTTTACCATATATTTTATAAAATTGCCTTGAGGCTAATCGTTACCATTAGCTTCAAATTCAGGAGTGTGCAAATCAACCAAGCGGATATCCGTTACCACAGGTATGTTAAAACTATCTATCATACCGACCGCTCTTTTCTCGTTTGGGCAGTAGGCAGTATTCTTCATTTATTGCAAATAACACTTTAAGCAGGCAAATGAGTTTATGACCTTATTCGCTACACTTTTTAATTTCTTACGCAGGCATTCGGAACTTGCCTATAGGATACCTGTTACTATTCCGGAACTTGAGCAAATGCCTGATATGCCATCTAAATGGCTGAATCTGCTCAGGCTATCATATGATTATATAGAAAGTTCGCAGGCTTCAGCGCAGTAATACACATAGTATGTTAAGCCTATTATTAAACACTCTTTAAGTAGCATTGCTTTGCTATGCCCTTTTTGTAGTTTTTTATTAACTTAACAGCGATTCATAGGCATTTTATAAGGAATTATCTGTTATTCCCTCATATATCTGTATTCAATTTTCAATGCACAACATGCTTTTTCTGTTAATAACCTCTAATTATCATTTTTTCATTACTTATCTGACACTACCTTCAGGCATTGTACTGACTGCCACAGCCTGGAGACGGTCTTTGTTTCCAAGACACGCAGTTGCTTTGAAATCTCTATCGTCTGCAAAATCGAGGAAATCTCATCCCACGTTGCGGCACGGGCATCTATTGCTTCGCCTTCTTGCAATATAACATTGGCGAGGTCAAATTCCTAACAGAACAGCCAGTTGTTATAGAAACTATTGCCACGGCAGTATGTGCTGAATAATTCGGCATTCCCCCGCATAAGCAGTATTCCGCTTTCCTCTTTTTGCCTCGCGGATTGTAGCTGTCAGACTATCTTCCCCCGCCGTCTCCCAAGTATCACGGTTTTTATGACGAGCATATAGCTATTTATCACCATGCCGCGCAAAGATGACGGTGAATATGTATGTTTTCAGTTCTCCTCCTCTATTTCCAGCAGAGCATTGGCTGTGGTAAATGCCATGTCTTGCAAAATTGGGTCCGCAAGGCCGCCGGATATGGGCAAGGTTCGATCGGCCGTAATGGTCATACCCGTTTCCGTAAAGCAGAATAGGAATCTTGTGCCAGTGCAGGCATTGAGGTTGCGGATTTCTGCTTCTAGCTTATCCTGCGCCCGCCAGCGGGTATTTGCGGCAAAGGGTTCGCTACCGATCATGGTGGTCACAAAACGGCCTCTTGTCCCCAGTTTCAGGTCATAGCTGCGAGCGGTTTCCTGAACATGCAGAGTTGCGCCTTCTGCCTGATCAAAGGAAAACGACAAGGAAACCAAATTTCCTTCGTCCAAAACAAACCGGCCTGCCCCGGCAATAAGAGTAGTAAAACATGGAAGCGTCTCTTTAGCCAGAAACTCCTGCTTTGCAAGCTTTGCCTGCGCTTCAATGACATCTTCGGAAAGCATTTCCGGAAGTGCGAGGTTTTCCAGCGTGAACTGTAGTTTGACCAGAGCAGTGGGATTTTCAGGCAGCGGTTCGTTGTGCATCTTTGGTAGCAGGCTGTTCCAAAAAACGTCCAGCGCGGCTTGCATGTTCATCTCGCAAGAGGTCATCACCAAGGCGGCTTCCTGCTCCGGCATCACAATGCCATATTGTCCAAAAGCACCGTCACCTCGGAAAACACCTTCAGGCTGACACCGCCAGAACTGGTAGCCATAACCACATTTCCAGTCCGGCAGATCATTTGTGGTATTGGAAATCTGTTTGGACGTGGCACGGTCAAACCAATCTGAGCGCAGCAGCTGTTTGCCCTGCCAATTGCCCTTACAGCGGACAAATTCTATAAAGCGAGCCATGTCCTCTGTTTTAAGCTTAAAGCCAAAGCCTCCGGCCTCAACGCCGTTGTCCAAAGTAAAACATTTTGCGTCGGTGATGCCCAAAGGCGCAAACAACCGGGGCTCTAAAAACTGTGTCAAAGTTTGTCCGGTCTTTTTCTGCAAAATGGCGCTTAGCATGTTGGTGCCCGCGGTGTTGTATAAAAAATGAGTGCCTGGTTCATAGACAAAAGGCTGATGGAGAAATGCCGAAATCCAGTTTTCAGAGGCATTAAAGAAATCAATTTCCTCTTCATGGCCGCAGCCCATCATCAATAAATGAGAAATATTGCATTTCTTTAGATTTTCACTTGGGTTTTCAGGGAGTAAATCTGGAAACATGTCCACCAGCTTTTCATCCAGGGAAAGAATGCCCTCCTGCTCGGCAAAGCCTATGGCCGTGGACGTGAAGCTTTTGCTAAAGGAAAACATGATGTGGGGGATGTCCGGCGCATAGGGGCGATACCAGCCTTCGGCACAGAGTTTTCCATAGCGCAGCAGCATGAAGCTGTGCACTTCCGCGCCGCATGTACGAAGGTTTTCCAGCGTCTCCATAATAGCAGATGAGGGAATACCGACAGATTCCGGAGTCACACGTTCAAATATATGGTTCATATGCATGCAAGCCTTTCTAAATTAATTATTGATTGTATCTATTTTACCGCATTATCCTCATAAAAGAAAATAGGATTTTTCGTTATTTCAAAGTAACTAATTCTAAATCCAAGTTAGCAGCCCCGAGTAAATCAGAGTGACGTAGAATTTAAGTCCGGCCTGGCTAAATTGATGAAATGCGTAACAGATACCGTATGCCATTTTCATTCAGCCCTAGCTTTCAACCTCAAAACCTCACAGATAGCTTAAACACTGGGCTTTTCTATACACTCACTCCTCTACCTTTGACATCAAGACCACGCACTAAACGTATGTGGTATGCGGGAACATATCCAAGCTTTTACCCATCTGTGCAAAGATTTCGATCTGGCAATTTGATACAATGAATGAAGGCAAATCTTAATTGTTTATTTATTCTTTCCGTACCATACCTCATTCACTAAGTTTTATACATCGTCCCCATCGTATACACCGATACCCTCTGTAATAACTGCAAGAGTCTGTTCCGTGCCATCCGCACGATATAATAAAATTAAAGCGAACAGATGCTGGTTACAGCCATCAACCAAACACAGTGTGAATATCGAAGCATTTAATGCATAATCTCCAAAATTAAGGGGCCAAGCCGGGTCTTTATAGATATAACTTTTGAGGATTTGATACAATTGGCAAGTTGTAAAATAAAATGCCGCAAGGGATAAAAAATTGCAGCTCATGGCAAATCCGTTGTATAATGTTTGTACACAAACCAAAAACATTATAAAGGAGTAAACCATGAGCCAAGATTATTATAACATCAACGAGAGGAAAGGTAAACATCTTACAGAACGTGAGCGGTATACAATTGAAACATTGTTACAAGATGGGAAAGCGCCTTCAGAAATAGCGCTGAAGCTTGGTCGCCATAAGCGAACTATTGAAAGGGAGGTAAAAAGATGTACTGTTAAGCTCCTCAATAGTGATTTAACCTATCGCGATCAATATTGCGCCGATGCTGGTCAGCGAATACGCGACGAAAAAGGTAAAAATAAAGGGCCTGATCTAAAAATAGGCAACGATCATAAACTGGCCCAGCATATTGAAGATAGAATTATTAAAGACGAATACTCACCGGATGCAGTGATTGGGTAAATAAAGGCTAAAGGCCTAAAATTTAAAGCTAGTATCTGTACGAAGACGTTATATAATTACATAGACAAAGGAGTATTTGCTAATATTAGCAACAAAGACTTACTGGTGAAGAAATACAAGAAGAAAGGCGATTATCGAAAGGTTAAGATAGCCCATAAAAACCTTAAAGGAACTAGCATTGAAGAGAGGCCTGAAGATATTGAGACCAGGGAAGAATACGGGCATTGGGAAATGGACTGTGTATTGGGCAAACAGGGTGGCAGCGGAGCAGCATTATTGGTATTAAGCGAACGAAAGAGCCGGCAAGAGATAATAATCAAGATACTATCTAAGACACAAGAATTTGTGGGGAAGGCAATGGATGCCCTCGAAGAAGAATATGGGGAAGAATTCTGCAAAAAGTTTAAGACCATAACCGTAGATAACGGGAGCGAATTTTTGGATTTTAAGGGTTTAGAGCGCTCTACAACAAGTCCAAGAGTGCAGAGGGTAAAAATATACTATGCTCGTCCTTACAGCGCATGGGAAAGGGATACGAACGAGAGTCTGAACAAAATGATAAGGCGATTTGTGCCCAAGGGAACAGATATAGGGAAATTGAGTAACGATGAGATAAAGCGAACAGAAAGATGGCTGAACAATTATCCGAGGAGGATACTGGGTTATAAGACACCTGACGAAATAGCTGGATAAGTAAACGATGGGGTTCTACCCCAAACCCCGTCCTCGCCGCAAGGCAACCGGCCTGGCATAACAGGCCGGAAGACACCAGGATATATAGTGTATGGACGTCAAGGGTCAAGATGAACTTGCTTTGCTCGTCCCTGACGTCCACCAGCTACGGACATTGTACGATACATTATATGGGATTGCCATTATTTAGGACGGCATTTAATATTACAATTTTCCTAACCACGGAAAGAACCAAAAATGTCTTGACAGCGGGGGCCACCTTATTTTACTATGTAGATAGCATTATACTATTCAAAGATTTTCAAATTCAGTAGATAGTGAGGGAGAGGTGAATTAATGGATGAAAATCAATAAATTAAACTTCATTATGCTGCTTCTTGCAGTTGCTTTAGGTTTTATCCTTGGGTGGTTCTTGAAGCCTAGTGGTGAACATGATAAGTGGACTCCGGATAAGATCATTCTTTACTATAATGGAGAACAAAGCCAGGTTACAAAAGTAGAGCAGCCGCAAACCTTCGATCTGATCCTTCGTTTAATTGTATTTGAAAAAGGAGATATGATGTCAGGAGGAAATCCTCCATTATCTGAAGAAGAAGTCAAAGAGATGAAAAAATCTGCGGTAGAATATATCTATAATAAACCGATCTCGATACAGATCAATAACGGAGATGGTAAAATCGAGACAATAAAATTCAAATCTATCCTTTTTCCAATAGATGAGAAATGGAACGGTGCGGCTTATATACAAACAACCGATTCAACTTACTTGTATTTCGTATCAAGGCCGAGTTTAGATTTCATTCTAAGGCATATGTAGATTTTGACTCTTACGGTTTAATTTTTATAGCTTCCTCGCTACATCGAATGGTTTGATTTAATGCGATTTTTTATGGAGAGGCGAGCATGATATGCTGGTTAGCATCGCGAAGTCCTTATGTTTAGCGGCTTTCGCGAGTGACCATACCCGCAGGGGCTCCATGTTAAATCGCTCTATCAGCCTGCCAAACGTAACTTTAACCACTCAGTATAGTGAAGAGCCCTTTTTGCGTGTTATGCAGCTTTGGCCCGTTTCTGCATTCTATCACGTCTTAGTGTATAATTTTTTATAGTGATTACAGAAGAGTGGGGGAATGTAAGTATGGATAGAACAAAAGTTTTTGGGCATGTTATGCGAAAGCTACATAAGAAGTTTTCTCTTACTCAAAGTGAATTCTATTAAGCCCCCTAACGAGATTGGATAACATATCTTAACTATGATAACATATAAATAAGCGTTGGGAGGAGCAAATAATTATGGCACAAAAACAATATAGTGAAGAATTCAAAGAGCAAATAGTAAAAGAATGCGAAGAAGTTGGCAATGTTGCTATGGTAGCCCGTAGACATAATCTGTCTTCTAAAACAATATACGGTTGGACTTATGCTGCTAAAAAGAGAGGTTTTGTTAAACCATTACCTAAAAGTCAGAATAAAAGGCTATCAGAAGCTGAAAAGCGCTTAGAAACCGTAAGCCAAGAAAATGTTCAATTGAAGAAACTATTGGGCGAAAAAGAGCTTGAGCTTGCCATTTTAAGGGATTTAAGGGATAGCATAAACCCTCGGTAACCGGCAGAGTTGAAGTAGCTAAGAAGTGGATTCCCAAGGGGTATAAGGCAAGCCTTGTACTGAACTTTGTCGGTTTAGCACCATCCACTTATTATGAGAACATAAACAGGCAAAATAGAGACCAAAAAAATGAAGGAGAAACTGGAGGGAATAAAAACGAACGTCATGGCAGGCCTATACCGGGTTATTCTTTCACCTATGATGGTCACAAAATATCGGATGAAGAAATAAAAGAGCGTTTAAGCGAGCTAATATGCTCTGATGGTTATCCGTACGGTTACCGCAAGCTTACGATGTCATTAAAAGAAGATTACAATATAGTGGTTAATCACAAGAAAGTATATAGATTATGCGAGGAAATGGGTATATTGCGGCCGCAGAGGGTAATAGCATCCAGGCATCCGAGGCATCTAGCTAAGATGGATACAGTGGATGGTTCAAATCAGCTTTGGGAGATGGATATAAAGTACGGCTATATAGCAGGGACAGATCAGTTTTTCTTTCAAGTGTCGGTTATCGATGTATATGACCGGTCAATAATAGATTATCATTTGGGATTATTATGCACAGCCAAAGATGCATGCAGGGTGCTAAAGAGCGCATTAGCGGCAAGAGGGCTCAAAGATATTGCCAGGCTGCCAAAAATAAGGACAGATAATGGCCCGCAATTTATTTCTAAGCTATTCAGCGATACGGTAGAAGAGCTGAGCATCATACATGAGAGAATACCTATAAAGACGCCCAATATGAATGCTCATATAGAATCATTTCACTCGATACTAGAAGATGAGTGTTATAGCCGGTATGAGTTTGAGAGCTTTATGGAAGCATATGGTGTTATAAATGAGTACATGAGATACTATAATGAAAGAAGGAGGCATGGGAGCATAAAATATATGGCTCCAAATAAGTTTTATGAAGCATTCATGAGTAATGGTGTGAAAATCAAAGAATTCAGTGCATAATCTCCGGAATTAGGGGGTCAAGCCGCATCCTCGCTTTTAGCGACAAAATATGATTGTCCCGGCTGTAAATTTAGTTCTTCACTTGACGCATACCTGCTAAATATTTCGGAAAAACGATTGAACTCATCAGTTAAAAACAAATTATCACTCTGGGCTTCAATCACATGCGGCCTTAGAGTAATCCAGGAAAAACGGCGTCTAAGCGCGAAGTCCACTACAGCCAAACTACGGTCAGCAGTATTCATTGTTGCTATTACATATAAATTCTCAGGTAGCTTGGTGATTTTCTTGTTCCCAATTTTTATCACATTCTGCCTGTGCCCCGCATTCTTTTCAAACAAATAAAATATCGGCCCAAGAACGTTTGACAGGTTAGCTCTATTAATTTCATCAATGATCAATAAAGTCGCTTTGCCTGATTCATGTGCATACTCAATAGCGTCCCACAGGATTCCGTAATGCTCTTCATATGATAAATTATCTCCTGTGGTTTTGGGTTTAATTCCATATACAAAATCAGAATATGTCGTTTCAGCATGAAATTGTTCAAAATAAGTCTTTCCTGTCTCGCCGCTGAAATGCAGCTCACCGATCTTGTTCGCGGTCCATGTTTTTCCTGTTCCAGGGGCTCCTTGAAGAACTATGAATCTTTCATTTAACAGCTGATGATAGATGGCAGTCTCTGTATAATCATCTAAATCCTTAATTGCCGGAAGATATTTATTAATTTCGTCTCTCTGCTTTTTGTTATTTCCGACTTTCCTGAAAGTTGCGTAGGTAGCTAACCATTGCCAGACAATTTCAAGCGCCTCTTCTTCTTCACCATTCTGTATTTCAACAATCTGACAAGCAGGAAGTACCGTTTGATATTTACCTATAACTTCGCGCAAATCATCAACACCATCTAAATGATTTGTGACGGCCGAAGAAGTCTCAATATCAGAGAAATCCACCTTAAAGAATTGTTTGCCTGCGTATTTCCCATCACGAAGCCTGGAAAAAAGCCTTCTAAGCCAAGGCAGAGTTGCTACGGAGTAATCTTTATTAAATCCAAGAGAGCCAACACCAAGGGCGATAACAAAGTGAGTACATTCCGCGTTCGGAAAAATAACTAAACTGAAATCACTGTATGCGCCGATCGGCTCTTCATTAGCATTAACCAACCCAAAATAAGCACCCTTCCTGAAATCTTCTTCTTTTTCTGGATGGATGTTTTTGCGCCATACCGCATTCTTTACCTTCCTAGGTTGAGAATCGAAGCAAAAGCCCATGTCCTCGCTTTTTTGTTTTACATTTTCTATGAAGTTTTCTAATTCCATAATTGAAACAGCCTCCTTTGTTTGCCTAAATATATTTTTTGTCCATGCTCTTCGCTAATATAACTTCCCAGCCTTGACATCCATCCTCGACACTTAACAGCCGAAAAACATCTATCTTAGTGCCTCAACCCTTGACATCAATACCACACACTCAACGGTATTACCTTTGTCCCACAAAAGTTCCTGTACTTCATGCCCATCTTTATACACGGGGAAGTTAAAGGATATCGATTTTAAAGGTACCTCTGC
>JASGMM010000021.1 GCA_030156435.1 Clostridiales bacterium
TAAGAGCTGATATAAAAGCTAAGATCCAAGCAAAAGTAAATATATGGCTTCCAGAAGAGAGATAAGTGCCTATTGTAAATTTTCATGCTTCACCTCTGAACAGTAAAAGATATTCTTGAATTGGGGACGGGTTCAGTGATAGAATTGGATAGATTGGCTGGAGAGCCAATCGATATATTAGTCAATGGTAAACTCGTGGCAAGAGGTGAGGTGATAGTTATCGACGAAAATTTCGGGGTCCGTATTATAGAAATGATAGACCAAACGACTGCAAAAAATACTAAATAAAATAGGGGAGGAGTAGATATAATGGCGAAAAAAGTCTTGATTGTGGACGATGCAGCTTTTATGAGGATGATGATAAAAGATATACTTACCAAAAACGGGTATGAGGTATCCGCTGAAGCAGAAAATGGCTTAAAGGCTGTTGAAAAATATAAAGAGGATAAACCGGATCTGGTTATAATGGATATAACCATGCCTGAAATGGACGGCATAGAATCCGTAAAGAAAATAAAAAGCATGGATCCGAACGCCAATATCATAATGTGTTCGGCTATGGGACAGCAGGCTATGGTTATAGAGGCTATCCAGGCAGGTGCTAAGGATTTTATAGTGAAGCCGTTTCAGGCCGACAGGGTCATAGAGGCTGTAAAGAAGGCTGTGGGCTGATATCATGCCTAGTGGCGGCGACCCATGGTTAAGCGTCATATTGGCTGTGCTTGCATTCGTAATCGTCATTGCCGGCGCCTATTATGCCACGCGTTTTATAAGCAAAAAGTCCATCGGTTTATCCAGAGGCAGATACATAGAGATTATAGATCGAGCGGTGCTTTCGAACGATAAATGGTTATGCATAGTTAAAGTAGGGGAAAGGTATTATCTTTTATCTGTGGCGCCATCGTCGGTAAGCCTTATAATAGAGTTGACGGCAGATCAGATCACGCTTATCGACAAAAGCGATGTGCAAGAAGGCAATGCATCGTTTGCGACATATATACAGGCTTTTATGAAAAAGATTGGGAACAAGACGGATGAAACGGATAAAAGTTAGAATTATACTGCTGTTTACTATCGTTATACTTGTGGGGATATTAAGCGGCACAAACAGCGCATATGCGGCGCCGGAGATCCCTATACCAAATGTAAATATCGATCTGAAGCCCGCTCAGACGCCGCAAGAAACGGCGTTAAGTCTTCAGATACTGCTGCTATTAACGATACTATCCTTAGCCCCGGCCATATTGATAATGCTGACGTCGTTTACCAGGATCATCGTGGTGCTATCGTTCGTCCGGAGCGCATTGGGATTGCAGCAGATGCCGCCTAATCAGGTTCTCATAGGATTGGCTTTATTTTTAACATTTTTCACCATGGCACCGGTGGCTACTCAAATCAATCAAACAGCGTTGCAACCGTATATGAACGGGCAAATAGAGCAGCAGCAAGCGATAGACAATGCGATGGTGCCGCTCAGGGAGTTTATGTTTAAGGAGACGCGCGAGAAAGATCTGAATTTGTTTGTAAATCTGTCTGGTATGGACAAGCCGGAGCAACTTTCAGATATACCGTCTACGGTATTGATACCGGCTTTTATAATAAGCGAGCTTAAAACGGCATTCCAAATAGGTTTTTTAATATATGTGCCATTTATAGTGATAGATATGGTGGTGGCTACCACGCTTATGTCCATGGGTATGATGATGATACCCCCGGTTATGATATCGCTGCCTTTTAAGGTGTTGCTGTTTATCATGGTGGATGGGTGGAATTTAGTGGTACAGTCGCTTATAACCAGTTTTCATTGAAAGGGAGCGAAAAAATGTCTCAGGCACAGGTTCTCAGTATTGTGCGGAATGCCCTTTATATGGTCATACTGTTGTCAGCCCCGATGGCTATATTCGGCCTCGTGGTAGGTATAATAGTATCCATATTTCAGGCTGTAACGCAGATAAACGAACAGACGCTGGTATTCATACCCAAGATAATAGCCATAATCGTAGCCTTAATATTATTCGGTCCATGGATGCTAAATACCATGGTAGATTTCACCAACGATATATTTCATAGCATATTATCGTTTATACAGTGATATCTATGGATATTTTGGATTATATACCGACATTTTTGCTTGTATTTATGCGTATGACCGGGTTGTTTGTGCTATCGCCAGTATTCGGCAGGCGGAACGTGCCAGCCTACTTAAAAATAGGAATGTCATTTATGATGGCCTTGGTGCTGCTCAATACCATACCGCTTCAAAGCATAGATATAGTAAATAATATATGGTTGTATGTATGGATATTGTTTAAGGAAATGCTTATAGGAATGGCGATGGGTTATATAACCACATTGGCGTTCTCTGCCATCCTTATAGCGGGGCAGATAATGGATTTTCAAATAGGTTTCGGTATGGTGAACGCCTTTGATCCTGTAAATGAGGTGGCTGTACCGATAGTGGGCAATCTCATCAATATGATGGCCCTGCTGCTGTTTTTCGGGATGAATGGGCATCATGCGTTGATATCGCTCTTATTTGACAGCTATACGGTATTGCCGATAGGCGATTTTAGCATAAAGCCTGATATATTATGGTATATACTGGGAATATTCGTTCAGACATTTATATGGGCTATAAAGCTGGCTATACCGCTTATGGCAGTATTACTGCTCACCGAGGTAATGTTGGGGATATTGAGCAGAGCGCTGCCGCAGATGAATGTATTCGTCATGGGTATGCCTATAAGGCTGATGATAGGTCTTATAATGTTATTGCTGGTACTGCCGGTATATGTAAATCTTATGGAGCCGCTGTTTGCGGAGATGTTCGACGGTATAAGCGGTTTTATGCAAAGGATGGTGCGATGATCTGGTATATAGACCTTCAGCTATTTGCTGATGACGAAAAAACCGAGCAGCCCACGCCCAAGCGTCGCAGGGAGGCGCGGGAGAAAGGACAGGTTTTTAAGAGCACTGAAATAAACATGGTAGCCGTGCTGCTGGCATCGTTTCTGGTAATCAAAGCGATATTCCCCAGCCTATTGCAGATATTGACCGCGTATGAGCGTCAGATCTATACGATGGCCGGTTCGGCAGATGGCATATACACGAGCGAGGGCCTGTCAACACTGTTTATGAATACAATAATACAGATCGGCAAAGGGCTGTGGCTCTTTATACTGAGCATATGCATAATAGGGGTAGCTGCAAACATCGCTCAAGTCGGGTTTATCTTCTCCGGTAAGCCCTTGGCAATGGATCTTGGAAGGCTGAATCCTATAGCCGGATTTAAACGTATATTTTCCAAAAGGGCTATAAATGAGCTGGTAAAATCCATATTGAAGATAGCTATCATAGGCTATGTAGCTTATACGGAGATAAGAAACGACATAAATATATTCCTTGCCATGAGCCGCGAAGGTACGTCGGTCATGATTTACGATATGGTCAGCATGGTATTGAATGCAGCTATAAAGCTCACGGCTGTAATGGCAATAGTGGCTGTATTGGACTATATATTTCAGCGCCAGGAGTATGAGCGAAATCTCAGAATGTCCAAACAAGAGGTGAAGCAGGAGTTTAAGGAGACCGAGGGCGATCCGCAGATAAAGGCGCGGATCCGACAAATACAGAGGCAATTGGCTATGATGCGGATGATGCAGCAGGTACCCAAAGCGGATGTGGTTATAACAAATCCGACACATTTTGCAGTTGCTCTGCGATACGATGCTGAAACGGACCAGGCACCGGTTATACTGGCCAAAGGTGCCGATTATATGGCGCAGCGCATAAAAGATGTAGCCAGACAAAACCGTGTACCGATAGTAGAGAACCGGGAATTAGCCAGAAACCTTTATTATGCCGTGGATATAGGGCAAATAATACCGCCTCAATTTTACGAGGCGGTGGCTGAAGTGCTGGCTTATGTATATAACATGGGTAGGAGGTGAAATATATGAAGCTCGGCGATATAGCGATAGCATTTGTGGCGGTGGCCGTAACGTTGTTGATAATAATACCGCTGCCATCGGGTTTATTGGATGTGCTTTTGTCATTTAATATAGCATTGGCTTTGATAATACTGCTCATAAGCCTATACGTAAAAGAGCCTTTGGAATTCTCCATATTTCCGTCGTTGCTGCTTTTGGCGACCATTTTCCGCATAGCGCTCAATATATCATCGACAAGATTGATATTGTCGGAGGGCTATGCCGGTCAGATTATAGAGGTCTTTGGCAATTTTGTCATAGGCAATGACATAATAGTGGGCGTGATAATATTCCTTATCATATTTGTGGTGCAGTTTATCGTCGTAACCAGAGGGGCAGAAAGGGTGGCCGAAGTGGCGGCCAGATTTACCTTGGATGCCATGCCGGGCAAACAAATGGCCATAGACGCCGATCTGAATTCCGGTATCATAAGCGAAACCCAGGCTAGGGAGCGACGGGTCAAGATACAGCGCGAAGCCGATTTCTACGGCGCAATGGACGGTGCGAGCAAATTCGTCAAAGGCGACGCGATAGTAAGCATCATAATAGCCGTTATAAATATAATAGGTGGCATGATAACCGGAATGCTGGTGCAAGGCATGGACTTTGCCGAGGTACTGAATCGCTATACGCTGCTGACAGTGGGTGATGGTTTGGTAAGCCAGGTGCCGGCCTTGCTCATCTCTGTAGGGACCGGTATAATAGTGACGCGTGCAGCCTCGGAGTCCAATATGAGCCGCGACCTCATATCACAGATAACGTCTCAGCCTGTGGCTATGCTGATAGCTGGCATAACCCTTATAATGCTGGCCTTCATGGGGCTTCCGAAATTACCAATGTTCTCCATTGGAGGCGTTTTCATATATCTCGGCTACACTATACAAAATACAGCAAAACTCAAACAAGAACAAGAGGAAACCAGCGCTGAAAAGACGCGCACCGATGAGATACGTCGGCCGGAAAATGTATTGCCGTTATTACAGGTGGATCCGATAGAATTGGAGTTTGGATATAATCTTATACCGCTGGCCGATGTCAATCAAGGCGGCGATTTGCTGGATCGCGTCGTTATGATAAGGCGCCAGTTGGCATTAGATCTGGGCATAGTGGTGCCTATGATACGTATACGCGATAACATACAATTAAAGCCCAATCAATATATTATAAAAATCAAGGGTGTCGAAGTGGCTGAGGGCGAATTGATGCCGGACAGATACATGGCTATGAACCCAGGTACAGTGGAACATGAGATAAACGGTATACCTGCTGTCGAACCAGCCTTTGGCTTACCTGCCATATGGATAACAGCGGAACAGAAGGATGAGGCTGAAATGGCCGGTTATACTGTTGTAGATCCGCCGTCTGTGATGGCCACCCATTTGACAGAGGTTATACGAAGGCACAGCTATGAATTGCTGGGGCGCCAGGAGGTACAAGGGCTCATAGATAATATAAAGCAGACTCATCCGGTATTAGTGGACGAATTGATACCCAAACTCATGACGGTTGGAGAGGTGCAAAAAGTTCTGCAAAATTTATTAAAAGAGAATGTTCCGATAAGGGATATGGTAACTATATTGGAAACGTTGGCGGATTATGTGAATCTTACGCGCGATCCTGATATGCTGACCGAATATGTAAGGCATGCCTTATCTAGAACGATTACAAGGCGTTTTATACAAGGGAATAAAGCATCTGCCATAACGGTCGATCCATCGCTTGAGCAACTTATAATGGATTCCATAAAACAGACCGAGCAGGGCACGATGATAGCGATGGAGCCGTCTAAATTGCGCGCTATGTTATCGTCGTTATCTAATGAGATACGAAAGTTATCCGGCACCGGCATACAGCCGATAGTTATAACATCACCGGTAGTGAGAATATATTTTAAGAGGCTTACTGAACAAATGCTCCCCGATTTGCCGGTGTTGTCATATAATGAGCTGGAACCTTCTGTCGAGGTGCAGTCTGTAGGGATGGTGAGGATATAGACGATGGATGTAAAACATTATGTGGGCGACGATATGAGGGATATAATGGATCAGATAAGAACGGAAATGGGCTCTGACGCTATAATACTTCATACCGGCAAAACGCGCAAAAAAGGACTTAAGGGTTGGTTTTCCAAACCTTTGATAGAGGTGGTGGCAGCGCATGATCGCACTGCGAATGATAAGCAAAATGATGCAGACAGTCGCAGACTTCAAGCGATGGAGCTGCAGTTAAGCGGCTTGCATTCCGCTATAGAGCGGCTTGCAGATATCAAGCAGAACCAAAGCACCGCCGAGATTAATCCAACATATTCAAAGTATATTGATATATTATCTGCTCATGATGTCAATCCTGATATAGCATCCGAAATAATGGATAAAGCGATGGCTATATATAAAGGCGGAGATATGCAGCGGTGCATAGAAGACGTGATAAAGGAATATTTAGGCCAACCTATACCAATAAGCTTGGATAATGGGAGACAAAGTGTTATAATTTTCTTGGGTCCTACCGGCGTGGGGAAGACCACCACACTGGCTAAATTAGCTGCTTATTACGGTATACAATTAGGAAAAAAAGCAGCGCTCATTACGGCCGATACATATCGCATAGCGGCGGTAGAGCAATTGCGCACATACAGTGATATAATGCAATTGCCATTGTCGGTAGTTTACTCGTCTAACGAGTTAAAACAAGAGGTCGGTCGTTATAGCGATGCCGATATCATAATGATAGATACCCCCGGTCGTAGCCCTAATGACATAGATGGCATAAATGACATAAAAGATTTAATAAAAGCGAGTGAACCTACTGATGTTTTTTTGCTGGTCAGCGCATCGTTTAACTATGCAGCTTGCCAGCGTTTGTGGCAACGATTCGGCGACATCAAGGATATAAGGCTGTTGTTTACAAAGCTCGATGAAACGGATTGCTGGGGCGCGATATTGAACATGCGGCATATCTCGCGCCGGCCGCTGTCATATATAACCGACGGCCAAGTGGTGCCCGATGATATAAAGGTCGTCGATGTGGATGCAGTGGCAGCCAAGATAGTGAGGGATTAGTATGGCGATAGGCGATCAGGCCGAACGTTTGAGGACCATAATCAGCGATTTGAAATTGCAGCGTGATGAGCAGTCCAATAATAGAATTATTACCATAACCAGTGGTAAAGGCGGCGTCGGTAAAACCAATATAACCGTTAACCTCGCGATATGTCTAACTAAGCGCGGTTTTAGGACTATCATACTGGATGCGGATTTCGGCTTATCCAATGTCGATGTCATGCTGGGGGCGGTGTCAAAATACAGCTTTGTTGATTTGTTAAAAAGCGATAGGCAGTTGGAGGATATATTGAGCACTGGTCCGACTGGCGTAAGGTTTGTATCCGGGGGTTCTGGAGCGATAGAGTTATTGAATATGGATGAGCGGCAGTTGGATGGCATAATAGACAAGATGGCACCTTTGGATAAGATGGCCGATATGATTCTGGTGGATACAGGGGCAGGCATAACGCCATCTGTTATAAGATTTATGCAGGCATCCGATGAGGTGATATTGGTCGTGACACCTGAACCGGCCTCTTTGACTGATGCCTATGCCTTGGTAAAATCATCGGTTGGATTAGTGGAGCAATCGAAGATGCATGTTATATTTAATAGGGTGGCTGATATACGCGAGGCCAAAGATACAGAGGATAGATTTTTGACCACGGTTGAACGTTTTTTAGGGGTCAGGATGAATTCACTTGGATTCGTGAATCATGATAATGCCGTACTTAAAGCCGTAAAAAAGCAGCAGCCGTTCATATTGGAGTATCCCCAATGCAAGGCGGCGGAGCAGATACGCGCTATAGCTGATGCCTTACTGGGAATAAATAGAGCCTATAATATCGAAAGAAGTTATAATGGGATCAGAGGGTTTCTAAGCAGATTGTTGAAGGGGGCCTAGCCGAAGTTGATGGTTTATAATGATTATGATCTAAATGTGGGAGAACGCATAGAACTGGAAGTAGAAGAAGATAATGGGGTAAAAACCACCTATATAAGCCAGGTATACAACGTGCTGGATCAGGACCATATAGTAGTAGCCGGGCCTATAAAAAAGGGTAAAATAGTCCTGCTGTCCGTGGGTCAACCTTTAGGAGTTATATATTACAGATCGGATGGGTGTTATCGTTTCAGCGCTAAGATAACGCAGCGTCTTAAAATGGATAAAGATGTATATATTTATACTATAGAGGCTATGGGACCACGGGAGAGGATACAGCGCAGGAATTATTATAGGCTGGGGATTGTGCTTCCGGTACAATTTAGAAAAATAACCGAAAGCGACGACAAAAACCAATTCGCATTGCATAAGGCTTATACATTGGATATAAGCGGCGGCGGTATGCGAATAACAGTGCCGAAAAGGATCCCGATAAAGGAAAGGGATTTATTGCAATGCCATATATTATTGGACGATGATGTTAAATTAGAAGTAAGGGGCATTGTTGTACGTATAGCAGGCGCTAATAATGATTCTGACACGAATGAAATAGGCGTGGAATTCCAAGATATTTCAAACCAGGTACGGGATAAGCTGATAAGCTTCATATTCAAACAGCAGCTTAAATTTCTTCAAAAGGGGTTGAAATGATAGAGACTATAATAGCAATAGGTTCATCGACCGGCGGGCCAAGGGCTTTGGAGCGAATACTGACAGCGTTGCCGCCGCAGCTAAAAGCGCCTATAGTGATAGCGCAGCACATGCCTAAGGGATTCACAGCATCTTTAGCTCAACGTTTGGACGTGCTATGCGATATCCATGTACGCGAAGCCAGAGAGGGGGATATATTAGAAAATGGCACTGCTTATATAGCGCCGGGGAGTATGCATATGACAGTAATTCCGAGAGCGAATGGTCGGCTTGCATTGCGTGTGTTTGAGGATGAGATAAAATCGTATTATAAACCGTCGGTAGATGCATTGATGAAATCTATTGCGCCTTTGCCAATAAAGAAGATAGGGGTAATATTAACCGGTATGGGCAGCGATGGAGCAATGGGATTAAAGGCTATTAAGCAAAATGGCGGTATAACGCTGGCGCAAAATGAGGCATCGTGTGTGGTATTTGGTATGCCGGCAGCCGCTATAAAAGAAGAAGCGGTAGATAAGGTCCTATCGTTGGATGACATAGCGACAGAAATAATTAAGATATTGGGGGTATAGAGATGGAGAACGAGCAGTATTTGCAGATGTTTATAGAAGAAACGAATGAACATCTGGAGGCCATGAACCAGGAGCTTTTAAAATTAGATCAGCATCCGGGTGATATCCAAGCGATAAATGAGATATTCAGAGCCATCCATACTATAAAGGGTATGGCGGGCAGCATGCAGTTTAATAAAATGCAGCGATTGGCACACGATGTGGAAAATGTGTTGGATGCGCTGAGAAAGGGTGAAATCACGGCTACGCCGGATATGCTTGACCTTTTATTTCAATGCCTAGATATACTGCAATCGCAGCTTGAGAGCATAGCGTCTTCAGGAACCGACGGCGATAATGATTTTACTCAGATTATCGATAAGCTCTATGCTTATTTGCCCGCTAATAGGCAAAACACATCCGCAGTTGAGAAATCTACCCCGCCGTCGATAAATCAATATGTAGATAATGTCGTGCGCGTAGCCAATGAAAAAGGGTATACAGCGTATAAAGTACATATCGTATTGCGCCCTGATTGCCTGTTGAAATCAGCAAGGGCGTATATAATATTTAAAACATTGGAGGAATTTGCCGAAACAATAGAATCTGTACCGTCTGCTCAAGATATAGAAAATGAGAGATTTGATAGGGACTTTACACTTACCATACTCACAAAAGAGCCCGAGCAATATATCTATGAGAGGATAAATTCCGTATCAGAAATAGAGAGCGTGACAGTACAAGAATTAAATGAAATCGATGATAAAACGCAGAAGACTGAGCGCGCTCAACAAAGCCAGCAGGATCAAAATAAATCGCCATCTGGCGGTGTATCAATGGAACAGAAAGTTAGCAAAAGCATACGTGTGGATATAGAGCGCCTTGATGATTTTATGAATTTGGCCAGCGAGCTTATAATAACCCGTAATCGTATAGAAGGTATAGGTATCGGGCAGGACAACCCTGAATTAAACGAGGCTATAGAATACATGAGTCGCCTTACATCGAATCTACATGACCTGGTCATGAAGATTCGCATGGTACCTATAGATATGGTATTCAATAGATTTCCGAGGGTTATAAGGGATTTATCGCGAACTACTGATAAAAAAGTGGAGTTAGTGATGAGCGGTAACGAGACCGAGATCGATAGAAGCATAGTTGAAGAGTTAGGCGATCCGCTCATACATCTTATACGCAATGCTGTGGATCACGGCATAGAACTGCCAGAAGAACGCGTAAAACAGGGCAAGCCTGAGATCGGCACGGTAGAGATGCGCGCATATAATGACGGCGATAATGTTGTGGTTGAAGTCAAAGATGACGGAGCGGGTATAGACGTAGCTAAAGTGGCTGGAAAGGCTATAGGAAAAGGATTGGTTGATGAAGATCAGGTAAAAGAAATGAGTGATGAAGACATAATCTCATTTTTATTTCAGCCAGGTTTTAGCACATCCGATGTAATAACTGATATATCCGGTAGAGGTGTAGGGCTTGATGTGGTCAAGACCAAGATCGAATCTTTGGGCGGAACGGTCGATGTAAGAAGCGAACTCGGAAAGGGCACGCGTTTTATCATAAGGATGCCGTTGACGTTATCTATTATTCAGGCATTGCTGGTTATGGTGGGATCGGAGATATATGCTATACCTCTTAATTCTATAATTGAAATAATAGATGTAAGTGCTGCCGATATAAAGAGCATAAGACGCCAGCAGGAGGTTATAGACTTCCGATCATCTCTTATACCATTTGTGCGCCTGAAACAAGTGTTAAATGTACTGGATAATGAGCAAGATGTCCACGGCACTATCACCACGGTGATAGTCAGAAAAGGGGATAAAATTGCGGGATTTGCAGTAGATACTTTAATAGATCAGGAGGATATAGTCATAAAGCCATTGGGCAAATACCTTTCGCACATAAAGAGCATATCAGGTGCTACTATACTGGGCAATGGGCAAATAGCCTTTATCCTAGATATAAATCATTTGCTTTAAGAATAGGAGTGATAGAAATGGCAGAGCAGTTTGTAATATTCAGCATCGGCCCAGAAAATTATGGATTAGACGTTACTATGGTGTCATCTATAGAACGCATATTGCCTATAACCAGGATGCCATATGCTGAAGATTTTGTTATAGGCGTTATGAATCTGCGCGGCGATATCATACCGGTTATAGACATGCATAGGCGACTTGGTATGGATGAAATTGAAGATACAGAAACCAGCCGGATCATAATAATACAATATAAGGATTATGTCGTGGGGTTGAAGGTTGATGCCGTATCAAATGTGACGTATTTTGATACAGATAAAATTCAGCCGTTCGATGAAATTTCGTCTGCGGATAGAAACCAATATTTTGATCGTGTCATATATGATGGCGATGATATGATATTGATACCAGATATGCCCAGACTACTCAATATATCTGAGGATTGAATTGAAAGGAAGGAATATTGATATATGGTCGATATCGATGGGCTTAATTCGTTTGAAATAGATGTATTAAGGGAAATAGGCAATATAGGTGCCGGCAATGCGGCTACAGCGCTTGCCAAAATGCTTTCCAAAAAGGTAAATATGCATGTGCCCGAGGTCAGAATAATGGATTTCAAAAATGTCCCTGATGTGCTCGGCGGTGCAGAACAGCCTGTAATGGGCGTTTATCTGAATTTTGAAGGTGATGTGGAGGGAAGTGTATTGTTGGTAATGGATGAAGCATCGGCCCATATATTGATAGATATGATGATGGGCAGGCCTATCGATACTAACCGTCCGTTGAGTGACATAGACCTCTCGGCTGTGCAAGAATTAGGCAATATATTGACCAGCTCGTACCTCGGAGCTTTGTCTACGCTGGCAAAACTCGATGTTAGGCCATCTATCCCATGTTTAGCTATAGATATGGCTGGTGCGATATTGAGCGTACCTGCTGTAGAGTTCGGCATGACGAGCGATAAGGTGTTATTTATAGAAACAGAATTTATCGAAGGCGCTGATAATGTGCGCGTGTATTTTTTCCTTGTACCCGATGTTGATTCTTACGACACCATATTAAAAGCATTGGGGGTTATACAATAAATTATGCCCCAATTAATAAAGGTTGGTATGGCTGATCTGAATATAGCATTGTACCCGGATATATTGACCACCATAGGATTGGGGTCGTGCGTTGGGATTGCGCTATACGATAAAATAAACAAGATAGGCGGGCTGGCGCATATAATGTTGCCATCCAGTAAGGATATAAAGAATAATTCTAATAAAGCCAAATTCGCGGATACAGCCATCGTAATTTTACTGACGATGATGCTGGAAAATAGAGCGGATAAAAAGAACATAGTATGTAAATTGGCTGGAGGGGCTCAGATGTTTGCGCTTAAAAACAGTTCCGCCAACAATGATATACTGAATATAGGTGTACGCAATGTAGCGGCAGTTAAGAAGGTTTTAGAAGAACTTAAAATACCTATAATAGCTGAAGATACAGGTGGAAATTTTGGCCGCACCATAGAATTGTATACGGAGGATGGCGGATTGATGGTAAAGACTATAGGGCATGGAACCAAGATAATATGATATTGAAACAAGGGCTATGAAAATGGATGAAAAAAATATACCTATAGATAAATTGTGGCAGGAATATAAAAAAACATCGAGTATAGAGTATCGAAATAAATTAGCTGAGCATTATGCCCCGATGATAAAATATATTGCTTCCAGGCTGATGGTATATAATACGGGCGATGATTTGGAGGACCTTATAGGGTATGGGGTTTTCGGTCTTCTGGATGCTATAGAGAGATATGATCCTTCGCGCGATGTTAAATTTGAAACGTACGCTTCTCATAGGATAAGGGGTGCTATAATAGACAATTTGCGTAAAAAAGACGTAATTCCAAGGAGCGTGCGCGATAAGGTAAAGCATTTAGATGTGGTTTATAAGCAATTAGAGGCAACTTCTGATAAATCGGTTTCGGATGAGGATGTATGCCGTTATTTGGGGATATCGATCGAACAACTCGATGCCCTTTATGCCGATATCAATAGATTCAATTGCATATCCCTGGATGAAATATTTGTAGATGAATGGAATATATGCGACACCGAAAGCTTGGAAAGCGCTTACGATAGGATAGAGCTTAAGCAGATACTGAGTGAAGCTGTATCTATGCTGCCGGATAGGGAGAAACAGTTGCTGCAGTTGTATTATTACGATGGCCTGACGTTAAAAGAAATAGGCAAAGTGCTAGGAATATCCGAATCAAGGGTGTCTCAGCTTCACACCAAAGCTTTGCTTCAATTGAGAAGCAGATTGCGCAAAATGCAGTTTATCGCTGGATAAAACCAGCATTTTTATATAGACGGGGGGAACTATGGTGCAGCAAGATTATATAACAGTAGAAGCCGATACATATGAAGAGGCTGTCAGCCAAGCGCTTAAAATATTGGATAAAAGCGCTGAAGAAGTGGAGATCGAGATTTTGGAACAGCCTAAAAAGATCCTTAACGCAACTATACGCCCATGTAAGATCAAGGCTAGAATACGAGGCGCCGATAAGAAGGCTGAATCTATAGACGGAAGCTTTGTTCTGGAATACAAAGAAGATGGCGTCTACCTCACCGTAAATCCGCCTGTGGAGGGTGGTAAACCCGTAGATGAGAGGATTATAGTGGATAAAATCAAGCGAAAGAACGTTGAGCAAATAGATAATAAAGCTGTATTTTTAGCTATCTATACGGCTGACGGTATTCCTGTTAAAATAGCGCCGCCACAAGACGAACACCCTGTAGATGCCGAGGTTGATATTTCAATTTCTCGAGATGCTATGAAGGCATATATGTGTATCTTACCGGAGGATGGAGGCAAGCCATGTGACATAGATATGGTAAGAAAAGCAATCGATAGAGCTGGAGTAAAATATGGTGTAAATTGGGATGCAATAGGCTCAGCTTTGCAACAAGGCCTTTTTAATCAGAATATCTTGATAGCCAAGGGCACTGAGCCAATAAATGGGCAAAACGGGTATATAGAATACACTGTACAATTAAATGCCGATGCAAAGCCTAGGATATTGGAAGATGGAACTGTGGATTATAAACACTTAGACTTAATCAAAAATGTGGGAAAAGGAGATGTATTGGCAAAACGGATACCGCCTACATTAGGGATACCAGGGCGGACTGTGTTGGATAAAGAAATACCAGCAAAGGATGGCAAGCCCGTTAATCTTTTAGGCGGAAAAAATACAGCAATATCGGAAGATGGCAATGCGTTGGTAGCATCCATAGACGGACAGGTAGTGATTAAAGATGGCAAGATAAGCGTGTTGCCGGTGTATGAAGTGCCGGCTGATGTAGACAACTCCACTGGTGATATTGAATTTGTCGGTAATGTAAGAATAAAGGGCAATGTCCGTACAGGGTTTACAATTAAAGCTGCAGGGGATGTGGAAGTAATGGGTGTAGTAGAGGGCGCGACCATAATATCCGATGGCAGCATAGTATTGAAGAGCGGCGTGCAAGGTATGAATAAAGCGGTGCTGAAGGCAGATGCCGATATAATAGCGCGCTTTGTGGAGAATGCTCATCTCGAAGCAGGGCATGATGTGGTTGCCGATGCTATAATGCATAGTTATATAAAAGCAGGAAATTCGGTTACAGCTGATGGTCGACGCGGCTTGATAGTGGGTGGCCATATAAAAGCAGTCATGGCGATAAATGCTAGGAACATAGGTTCTTTCATGGCTACGGCCACCGAGTTGGAAGTTGGTATTGACCCCGGATTAAGGGAGCGGTATAATCAGATCAGTGTTAAATTGGAAGAGATGGACCGTCAGTTGAAAAATTATGATAAAGACATACAGGCACTTACTAAAATGGAGGCTCGCGGCGGATTACCGGCAGAGAGGCAGCACTTAAAAATTGCCCGTATACAAAATAAAATTAAATTAGTGCAGGAGATAGCCGAATATAAAACACAGTTAATTGAAATAGAAGAGCAGTTGGAACAACTGTCAAATGGCACGGTAAATGTAAAAGATACTATTTTTCCAGGTGTTAAGATAACTATAGGTTCGTCTGTGCTTAACATAATGAAAGAGTTCCATTACGCGACTTTTAAACGTGAGCGCGGAGAGGTAGTTATGGTGGCTTATGAGAAGAAGGGAGGCTGACGATAATTATGGATGTTCGCCCTATAGAGATGCTGCATGTTATCAATAAATCCGCCGAAGTATCGAGGATACAGAGCAATGACCAACATAGGTTTATAAATATGCAACAATATATGGCGGAAGAGGCTAAAATACAATTAGAACATCGGATGGCAGAAGTAAATTATCCAGAACAGGCATATGCTGATAACAATATATCGAGAGATGGTCAAAGCAAAAGCCAGTATCATTCAAACGAAAATCGGAAAGAAGATAAGGAAGAAAATGATGAAAAAAATGCAGTGCGGCCATCCGGCTCGGTTATCGATATTATGATATAAGGGTATTCACCATGTATATAGTATTATTAATAGGGTTGATTTTTATCATATGCTCTATGCCTCTGCTTAAACACGATATATCCGTTATTGAAAAATATTCGATCGATATAGAGAACAGCAAACGCGAACTAGCTGAATTAAAAGAGCTGAAATATAATATACTCGCGGAGCTGGAAGATATGCTTGCAGAAAATGACGTTAACAATTTGTCAAGTGATATCGTCAGGCTTGCCGAGAGCGGATATTCCGTCGATGATATAGCACGACAGTTAGGCAGAGGTATAGGAGAGGTGCAGATTATGTTGCGCGTAGGGCAAATGCGACATCAAAAACGAGATGATGCCTTGCCATGAAACGGATATTTTGGGGCAGCCTTATATTAGGTATGGGCATAGGTATTTTTATTACGGCGCTATTGGCTATTATATGGTTTGATCAACCGAACGTCGATAATGCGTTATCCGACCAACAGATAATTGAAAAAGCGAAAGCGCTCGGCATGATAGATCCTACAGAAGGCAGTTATAAGCAAAGTATAACGGTGGATGAAAAAACACATGAGAAAACTGAAAAAGGATCTTCCTCACAAGAAAGCTTTGTGGTATTAACTGTAAACAAGGGCATGACAGTATCCGATGTGGCCAGCGTATTGGAAAATACCGGTATTATATCTGATGCTGATGTTTTTATAGATGAAGTACGTAAGGCGGATTTGATAACCAAACTTCAGCCAGGTATTTTTGAAATAAAGAAAGGCAGTACTACGGATGAAATCATCCGTTTATTATTTAAGAAATAATGGAGGTAATTTTATGTTAACGAGTCGCCAGATAGCTGAGGCTAGACAAAGGGCACTGGAATTTTATGAAAAAGCTCATATCGTATTAACCGATGAGGAGAAAGCAAATATAGAAATAGCAGATTTTGGTTTAGGCGATTTAGAGCATAGCGGGCTGGAACTAGTGGTTTATGTAAATACTGACAGGGTATGCGCTAAAGAAATGGTTTTGTTCCCTTATCAAACATGCCCTGAACATCGTCACCCTGATATAAATGGCAAGCCGGGCAAAGAAGAGACATTTCGTTGCCGTTGGGGGAAGGTTTATCTATATGTGCCTGGTGAAGCTACTCCACATCCTAAAGCTAAACCGCCTGAAGGGCATGAAACCTATTACACCGTTTGGCATGAGATAGAACTGAATCCTGGCCAGCAGTACACGCTGTTGCCTGATACGCTTCATTGGTTTCAAGCCGGTCCAGAAGGCGCTGTAATATCAGAGTTTTCCACTACCAGTATGGATGAATTCGATATATTCACTGACCCCGATATAAACCGTATACCTCAAATAGTAGAATAAGCATCGATATCAAAGCTTTGCTTTAATAAGCAAAGCTTTATTTTTTGTTTATGTTAATTATTTAACTAACAAAATAGGCATATACATTACAAAATAAGATAGAGCAATATCATATATATTGTGTTATCATTAAATTAGAGTAAAACTCGCGAAAGAAACATATTCACATATATAAAATTTATGGCAAAATATTAACGAAATTGGAGGGTAAGAAATGTTATCGGATATTGAAATAGCACAACAGGCCAAATTGCGGCCCATAAGCGAAATAGCAGGAAAAGCGGGGTTGTCGGAGGATGACCTAGAACCATATGGCAAATATAAGGCCAAAGTAAGTCTAGATGTATATAATAGGCTTAAAGATAAACCGAACGGCAAACTGGTATATGTTACGGCTGTGACGCCGACGCCGGCCGGCGAAGGCAAAACGTGCACGGCGGTAGGCACCACGCAGGCGTTGGGTAAGCTGGGTAAAAACGTTATGCTCTGCTTAAGAGAGCCATCATTGGGGCCTACTTTTGGCGTAAAAGGCGGTGCGGCCGGCGGAGGATATTCACAGGTGTTGCCCATGGAGGATATAAACCTTCATTTTACAGGGGATATACACGCGGTAGGCACCGCCCACAACCTCTTGGCCGCTATGCTGGAAAATCATATAGTAAAGGGCAATAAATTAAATATAGATCCGACGCGCATCATATGGAAACGCGTTATGGACATGAACGACCGTCAGTTGAGAAAGATCGTGGTCGGGTTGGGCGGCAAAGCCAACGGCATGCCGCTAGAGTCAGGCTTTGATATAACGGTAGCATCGGAGATCATGGCTATATTGTGCCTTACCACTGATATGACCGATCTTAAAAAGCGTTTGGGCGATATGCTGGTAGCATACACGTACGACAACAAGCCAATATATGCAAGGGATCTAAACGCTGTAGGCGCTATGGCTGTGCTGTTGAAAGACGCTATAAAGCCTAATTTGGTGCAGACACTGGAAGGTCAGCCAGCCTTTGTGCATGGTGGGCCTTTCGCTAATATAGCCCATGGCAACAACAGCATAATAGCCACCAGAATGGCTTTGAAGCTAGCCGATTACGTTGTGACCGAGGGAGGATTCGCCGCCGATCTCGGAGCCGAAAAGTTCTTCGATATAGTCAGCCGCATTATAGGCGTGCATCCCGACGTAGTGATTTTGGTAGCGTCGATAAGGGCATTGAAGTCGCATGGAGGCGTGGATAAGGATAAGCTGTCCGAGGAGAATATAGATGCTCTGGCCAGAGGTTGTGCAAACCTAGACCAGCATATAGATAATGTGCACAACAAGTACGGATTGCCGCTTGTAGTGGCTATAAACCGTTTTCCGAGCGACACCGAAGCCGAGATAGAATTTTTAAGACAGCACTGCAATGAGATAGGCGTACGCGTCGCTCTTTCCGAGGTGGTGGCCAAGGGCGGAGAAGGCGGCATAGAGCTGGCGCAGCAGGTCATAGACGCATTGGAACACGACGAGAACAATTTCAAGCCCATATACGACCTTGATCTTTCTTTGGAGGATAAGATAAGGGCTGTAGCAAAAGAGGTATATAGGGCTGATGATGTGGTATTCAGCAGCAGCGCGGCCAAATCGCTAAAGACGTTAACCCAATTAGGCTACGGCAAGCTGCCGGTATGCATAGCCAAGACGCAGATGTCTTTCTCGGATGATGCATCGCTCAAAGGAGCGCCGCGTGGTTGGAAGCTCAACGTTCGCGAGGTCAAGGCATCGGCGGGGGCTGGATTTATAGTGGCGCTGGCCGGCGATATCATGACCATGCCAGGTCTGCCGGCGGTGCCTGCGGCCGAAAAGGTCGACATAGCCGAAGACGGTACCATTACAGGATTATTCTAAGCGGATCGTTAGTGCTCAGCTATTTAATGAGCATAGGCGAAGGTAATGATTAGCCTCAAGGCGATTTTGTTACGGCCTAACATATATGCCTCGCTACGGCTGTGAAGCTGAACCATAACGCAATCAAAGATTGCTGTGGTTCTACGCTTCAAAAGCCCGCTCAGCATATATGTTTAAGCCCTCTACGAATAATCGGGCAGAAATATCAGAAGCATTGGTATATGTCTGAAGCAGGCCTTAGAACGTTTCGCTGTACGTTCTGCAAGCGCAACGTTGAACAGGCGTGGACGAAGGCATGGATGCCGGAGGCAGGCCGCCTGAGTACGGATGCGAATTGCGGCCGTTAGCCTGTTCGAGTGAAGCGAGCAGCTAAGCGTACAAGAAACATTCTTCAGACTGCGAAGAACATATACCAATGCAATGCTTTAGTTTCACCGATATCCGTAATATATGAACCGAAGGCTAATCAGTTACCAAGCCTATATAAATTAACAGAGCGGTAACAATGAATTCATTAGGGGGTGTATGCGTGAGAGGTGTATTGATAGTGGGCGGCGGCATATCCGGCTGTACGGCGGCCGATATGCTAGCCCAATCTCATATTCCCGTCTATATCGTAGATAAGAGCAAAAATATCGGAGGCAAAGCAATAAATTACGGTTGCAAGGCCACTGATACCTGCCTTAAGTGCAATATGTGCCTTACACAGGATATTTGGCAAAACGTTAACGATAATCGCTATATCGATATTATGACCGGAGCTGACGTGCTGTCCTGTCAAGGTGACAAGGGCGATTATAGGGTGATGATAAGGCTGGAAGATGGGCTGGAGCGCGAGATAAACGTGTCGTATATAATAGTGGCTATAGGATTTCAGCCTTACGATCTCAAAAACAAGGGATTTTTCGGCTACGGGCTTTACAAGAACGTATTGGATGGGTTGGACGTGGAACAGCTATTGAAGCAGCGCACGCCGGAAACATTGCCATTTATAAACCCATCGATAAAAAAGCTGGCATTTTTACAATGCGTCGGTTCGAGGGATGTGCAGGACAAAGCACCCTATTGCTCAAAGGTATGCTGCGCTTATGCATTGCGTATGGGGCAGACCATTCATCATTATTATCCGAATATAGAGATCACCTATTTTTATATGGATATACAGGAGGTAGGCGGCGTATTCTCCGATTATTACGACAGATTAGTGGGAAATGGTTTCAAGTTCGTATTGTCCCGGCCGGTTATGGTGGAAGAGGCTGAGGACGGCGGGCTGGAGGTCATACACGAGGACCTGGCCAAAGCATCAGTAGTGAGGGAGAAATTCGATATGGTCATATTATCGCAGGGCATAAGGCCGGCCGATGATGTCGATTATATAGCCGACGTGTTCGATTTGGGATACGATGCCAACGGCTTTCTCAAGGGCATAGGCCGTTGGTCCGAAACCGGCATATATCTGGCCGGTACCGCCAAAGGGCCGATGAATATAGCCGATAGCATGGCCGATGCCAGGAGAGTAGCTATGGAGATCATAACGGATTATCGGACAGCCGCTATTGCGTCGGGAGTAATGTGATATGCAGCATAGAATATTGATTATAGGCAACGGAGATGACGCCGCTATGGCGGCCAGAGCTGTGGTCGCTGTTGGAATGGAGGCTCTGGTTATAGGGGAGGGCGCATTTCCTATAGCCGACGACAGGGTAACATATAAGGACGGTTGGACGCTAAAGCATATAGAAGGGCAGATAGGCGCGTTTGAAGCGGTCTTTGACACAAGTGACGGGGAACAGACCGAAACCGTATCCTCTATAATAGCGGCGACGGGCGCCGATATGGTACCATGTTCACTGATGAATTCGGCTGGCGATAAGGCGGTATCGTTCAAGGATTTGCCGGCGTTGTTAAATGCTAAAGAGTATACATTGCCAATGGCAGTGGTCTTTATACAGGATGCCGATGTAGATGACGGACAATGGGTCAGCGCTATAGGTATAAACTTGGCTAGACAAGTTAGAAAGATGTGGGGCTGCGATGTGTATTATCTTTGCCGATTTATACGCGGTTCCCATTTTGAAGTGGAGAACGCTTACCGTATGGCCCGTGCCGAAGGCGTAGTCTTTATAAAATACAGCAAGGATTCACTCGCCGTAATGCCGGCGGAGGGGAAAACGACGGTAAGCTTTAACGATTACACACAGGAAATATCAATACAAGCCGATATGGTCGTCATGTCGGATGTGTTAAAGCCGCAAACCCAGACATCGTCGCTGACTCAAAAGCTTGGCATAGGAATCAATCACGAGGGTTTCTTTCAATATGATAACGCGTATTACCCGTTTACCGCAACCAATCGCAGAGGTGTATATGTAATCGGAGCATGCAAAGGGCCGGCCGGCTTAAACGATGTGAGCGGCGATGCCGCTTACACTGCATTGGATATAAAGATTCAATTGGATGAACTTCGGCCAATTGCGGATGTGATAGCTGAGATAAATCTGTTCAAGTGCTCGCTGTGCCTCACATGCCTTAGATTTTGCCCTCATGGGGCACTGCATGTGAGCGATGACATGCCGTCCATGGTGGTATACGATATGGCTTGTCAAGGCTGTGGCATATGCGGGGCCGTATGCCCGGCCGAAGCCATAAACCTGGCTGATAACGGTAAAGCACTTATGAAAGAGAGCAGCGGTCAAAAACGCTTAAAGGTGTATTGTTGCAAGAATTCTGCTAAAAAGGCATTGGATGCGATAAATATGGTCGCCCAATTGCCTCAGGGAGTGGAATTGGCCGAGATGCCGTGCTCGGGTAGCATAAAGCCTGAGGAACTGGTCAACGACATATATGCTGGATTTCAGCGCATATTGATACTGGCCTGCTATAGCGACGCCTGCAGGCATGTGAACGGCAATGCCGATATGCGCCGCCAGATGAAGGCTCTGCAAGACACTTTGGCCGATATGGGTATAGCACGGGACAGTATAGTGGTTATGGATGTCGCAGGGCCGTCGTCGGACGATGTGTTAGAGAAAATAAATTCAGCTTATAATGCTATCGGGTTGGAGGTGGCGCTATGATAGTCGGGCAGGAGAAACCCGTAACCGAATTATTGGATATGATAAAGCCGTACAAGAGGGTACTGGTTTTGGGCTGCGGAACATGCACCACCGTATCCCTCGCCGGCGGCCAGAAAGAGGCCGAATTCATGTCGGCGCTCATAAAGCTCAATGCGGCCAAAACAGGCCAGGATGTCACAGCGACCACCGAGACCGTAAAGAGGCAATGCGAGTGGGAGTTTTTGGACGATATAGCCGATCTTATAGAACAAGCTGACGCTGTACTGTCGTTTGCCTGCGGCGTGGGCATACAGGCCATAGCTGAACGCTATCCGGATAAGGTCGTATTACCGGGTGTCAATACCAAATTCATGGGTATGCCCATAGAAACTGGAGTATTTCAGGTGCGCTGTGCCGGATGCGGCAATTGCATACTGGATAAAAGGGGTGGCATATGCCCGATAGCCCGCTGTTCCAAGAGCCTGCTCAACGGTCCGTGCGGTGGTGCCGAAGACGGCAAATGTGAGGTAAATCCAGAAATAGATTGTGCCTGGTATCTCATATACAACCGTTTGAAAGCCATAGGCCGATTGGACGATATGAAGCAATTTTTCGAGCCGAAGGACTGGTCTTACGGCCGCGATGGCGGAGCTAGAAAACTGCGCAAGGAGGGAATAGCCTTATGACGGCGTTAAGCCATCTTCAATCTGTGCTGGAGCAGGGCCATTTCGCTGTTACCGCCGAGATAGGGCCGCCCATGAGCGCCAATGTGAATCTTATCAGGCAGAAGGCCGGCTATTACAATGGTTATGTGGACGCAGCCAATATAACCGATAATCAGAGCGCCGTGGTGTGCATGTCCAGTATAGCCACCGCTGCCATAGTACAGCAGGAAGGCGTGGAAACGGTGTTTCAGATGACCTGCCGCGATCGCAATCGAATAGCGTTGCAAAGCGACATATTGGGTGCAGCCGGCCTGGGACTAAAGAATTTATTATGCTTATCTGGCGACCATCAGAGCTTTGGCAACGACCCTCAGGCCAAAAACGTCTATGATCTGGATTCCATACAGCTTATCCATACAGTCAAAGGCATGAGGGATGACAAACGGTTTATAAACGGCAAGGAAATAAAAACCGAACCGCAAGTGTTTATAGGCGCCGCAGCTCATCCGTTTGCTCAGCCCACCGAGCTTTACCTGATAAGCATGGGCAAGAAAATAGCGGCTGGGGCGCAATTCTTTCAAACCCAGGCTATATTCGATGTGGAGGGCTTCGGCAATTGGATGAAAGCCGTAAGGGGGATGGGGTACCATAAACAGACGTATATATTGGCCGGTATTATACCCATAAAGACAGCTAGAAGCCTTAAGATAATGAACGATACGGTGGCCGGCATACGTATACCGCCCGACCTTATAAAGCGCATGGATTCGGCCGATAATCAGGAAGAAGAGGGCATGCGCATAACACTGGAGATTATTGAAGCGGTGCGCAAAATCGATGGAGTGGCGGGCATTCACCTTATGCCGGTCAGTTCCGAGCAGATAACGCCCGCCGTGGTAGAAAGGGCCGGGCTGTATCCCAGGCCACAGGTGGAGGTGCAATAAATGATAGAAACAGTTGATTCGCAATTTAAGGAAATAGTATCGTCCATGCCGGGCGGGGTAAACCTTAACCTTTGTTATGCCTGCGGCGCATGTACTGCCGTATGCCCGGTCAGCCGGATAGCGGAGGAGTTTAATCCCAGAAAGATTATACGCATGGTATTGCTCGGCTTAAAGGACGAGGTGCTGTCCGGCCATGAAATATGGCTGTGTTATCAATGCCATGCTTGTATGACGCGCTGTCCGCAGGACGTGAGGTTTACCGAGATCATAAAGGCGTTGCGCCGTTTGGCGGTAGCCGAGGGTTATGCTACACAGGATTTTGCCGATAAGGTAGAAGATGTAGACGCGTTTTCCAAAATATTGCGCAAGGAATTGGTAAAAGGATTATATGACGGCGATCTGGACGAAGCAAAAGCCGCGATGATCGAACGGATAAAGGATGTATAGGGGGTTGGCGGCATGAGCAAACCCGTAATGGTGCTAGGAGGCGGCATAGCCGGCATACAGGCATCGTTGGATTTGGCAGAAATGGGCATACCGGTATATCTGGTCGAAAGCCAACCCTCCATAGGAGGGCGAATGGCCCAGTTGGATAAAACATTCCCGACAAATGATTGTTCAACGTGTATATTGGCGCCCAAAATGAGCAGTTGCGCCAATCACCCTCTGATAAAGATATACTCATACAGCGAATTAAAGGACATAAGGGGCAGAGCCGGAGATTTTACCGCCGTGGTGACCAAAAAGGCGCGTTACGTTGACGAGGAGGCCTGCAACGGCTGCCGCCAGTGCCTGGACGTATGCCCGCAGTATGTCGATGATGATTTCAATATGGGCATTGACCAACGCAAAGCGGTATATATGCTATTCCAGCAGGGCATACCGAATGTGGCTGCCATCGACGACAGATTCTGCAGGTTCTTAAACAGGGATAAAAACGATAAGTGCGGGCGATGCGCCAGGATATGCCCGCGCAAGGCCATAAGGTACGGCCAGCGCGATAAGGATATAGAGCTAGAGGTAGGGGCGATTATACTGGCTACGGGTTATGATACGTTCGCGGCCGAGCTTAAGCCGGAATACGGCTACGGCTCATACAGAAACGTCGTTACCAGCATGGAATACGAGCGCATTATGAGCGCCTCAGGTCCGTATGGCGGTCATATAAAGAGGCCGGACGGCAAGGAACCTAAGCGCATAGCATTCCTTCAGTGCGTAGGCTCGCGGGATGCCAAATGCGATCGGGAATACTGTTCTTCGGTATGCTGTATGTACGCCATGAAAGAGGCTGTCATAACCAGGGAGCATATAAAGTCCATAGATGACCTGTCTATTTATTATATGGATATGCGCGCATTCGGCAAGGATTTCGAACGGTATTATGAGAATGCAAAAAAGCAGGGGATAAATTTCGTGCGCAGCCGCGTGACCGAAATAGCCGAGGATAGCGATACCCATGACTTGAAGCTCTATGCCGTGGATGAGCAAGGCCGTGTCAGCGAGGACGAATTCGATATGGTGGTATTATCGGTCGGATTGGTGCCGCGCCCGGATGTGGTGGAATTATGCCAACGCGCCGGCATTAAAACCGATCGTTACGGTTTCGTGCATGCAGACGATATGGCTCCTATACAGACGACGCGTGAGGGCGTATTGGCGTGCGGTGTGCTGACCGGTCCCAAGGATATACCCGAAACGGTATATGAGGCTAGCGGTGCGGCATCATTGGCCGCTCAACTGGTAAAGGACCTGCCCGGTCCGGAGATACCGAAGCCCGAAGAGGTTCCTATGCGCGATATAGGCAGGGAGCGGCCGCGCATAGGGGTATTCGTATGCCATTGCGGCACCAATATAGCCGGCGTGGTCGACGTTAAGGCTGCCGCGGAATATGCCAAGGCATTGCCATGTGTGGAGTATGTGGATGATACCATGTATGCCTGCGCCGCTGATACTCAAGGCTTTATAGCCGATATGATAAAGGAGCATGACCTGAACCGCGTGGTGGTGGCCTCGTGTACGCCCAGAACGCATGAACCGCTGTTCCAGGACGTATTGAGGAAATCGGGGCTTAACCCTTATCTGTTCACCATGGTCAATATAAGGGATCAATGCTCGTGGGTGCATATGGATTACCCGGAGGAAGCCACCGAAAAGGCAAAGGACCTTATAAGGATGGCGGTGGCCAAAGCATACTATGCTCAACCGCTGCAACAGCAGGTATTGCCTAAAGATAGCAGCGCGCTGGTCATAGGCGGCGGATTGGCCGGTATGACATCGGCGTTATCGCTGGCTAAGCAGGGGTATAAGGTATATCTCGTGGAAAAAGAACCGGTATTGGGCGGAAACGCAAGGCTGATGAATACGTCAGCAAGAGGCCGTTCATTTGAACAATACATGGATGAGCTGACCGAAAGCGTGTACGATCATCCGTATATTACCGTCTTAACATCGGCCCATATCAGTGCGGTGGAAGGCTATGTGGGTAACTTTATTACGACAGTAAGGAAAGGACCGGATACCATAAAACTTAATCATGGCGTTATCATAGTGGCAGTGGGAGCCAATGAGTCTATGCCGGACGAATACCTGTACGGTCAGCATCCGGCCGTCATGACGCAGCTTAAGCTGGAGCGCCAAATCAAGCACCATGTTGACGATTTCAAGGGCAAACGCATAGTCATGATACAATGCGTCGGATCCAGGGAGCCTCAGCGGCCTTATTGCAGCCGCGTATGCTGCACGCAGGCGGTTAAGAACGCCATATGCCTGAAAGAGATGGATCCCACTATACAAATTACTATATTGTATCGCGAAATGCGCACTTATGGCATGAACGAATTATATTACGAGAAAGCGCGTCGGTTAGGCGTGGATTTTGTCCGCTACGATGTGGATGATAAGCCGCGCGTCACAGTCGATGAAGATGATTCAAACAAAATAAACGTCGAATTTTATGAGCATTTAATAGGCCGGACGTTGAAAATAAAAGCCGATTATCTCATATTGAGCGCCGCCATAGAAGCCGACAGAGAAAGTAACGCCGAGCTGTCTCAGATGCTTAAGGTGCCCATAAATCAGGATGGATTCTTCCTTGAAGCCCATATGAAGCTCAGGCCGGTAGAGTTTGCCACAGACGGGATATTCCTATGCGGCATGGCTCACGCTCCTAAAAACGCCGATGAGGTAATAGCCCAGGCGCAGGGTGCGGCGGCTCGGGCAGCATCTATATTGGCTAAAGAGTATATCACCACCGACGGCATGGTGGCGAAGGTGAATCGCTTCTTATGCGTCGCTTGCGGTATATGCGAGAGCATATGCCCGTACAAGGCCATAGCGGTTGACCCGCAACTGCATGTCGCGGTGGTCAACGCCGCCTTGTGCAAAGGCTGCGGCCTGTGCTCGGCTACGTGTCGTCCCGGCGCCGTGGATCTGCAGGGTTTCGACGACAGCGAGATATTGGCCCAGCTCGACGCATTGTATAGTTGGTAAAGGGTAAGGGGTGAACGATATGAACGAACATGAATGGGAGCCCAAGATAGTGGCTTTTTTATGCAATTGGTGCAGTTATGCCGGGGCTGATCTTGCTGGTACCAGCCGCATACAGTACCCACCGAATGTAAGGGTGATAAGGGTGCCGTGCTCGGGCAGGGTAAATCCGCTTTATATAATAAGGGCGCTTCAGGAGGGTGCCGACGGCGTGCTGGTATCAGGATGCCATCCGGGCGATTGCCATTACTCCACCGGCAATATGTATGCGCGGCGCAAATTTACGGTGCTTAAAAGTTTGCTCGAATATGTGGGCGTGGAGCCGGACAGGGTGCAATTTTCATGGGTATCGGCGTCGGAAGGGGCCCGCTTTGCGGAGGTTATAACGCAGGTTACAGAGGATATAAAGCGTTTAGGCAAACCCACTCGATTGGTGAAGGAGGAAATGCGGTGAACTGGGAACAGCAGCAGCAAAAAATGAGGGATATAGCCTCTGAATTATTGACAAACGGCAAAGTGGATATGATCATAGGTTACGAGCAAGCGTCTGTGAACGGTAAAGCCGCGCCTGCATTCATAACCTCTCCGGAAGAAATACAAACGCTGGTGTGGAATGATAAATGCGAGAATATGCTAGCCAAGTATGCCCTGCGCTATAAAGGCAAACAAATAGCCATAGTAGCCAAGGCCTGTGACGCCAGGGCTATAGTTGGGCTTATGGTGGAGCATCAATTCCCGAGAGAACAGATCGTCATCATAGGCATGGTATGTCCGGGTATGACCGATGAACGCGGCCGTATTTATGAAAGTTGCCAAGTATGCCGCCATCATAATCCGCCGGTATACGACCACTTTGTTGGCGATGCGATGGAAGAGGGCGAATACAAGCTTTCGCCGACTATGGCCAAGATAGATGCGATGACGCCCGATGAGCGCTGGGCTTATTTTACCAGTCAGATGAAAAAATGCATACGCTGTTATTCTTGCCGTCAAGCATGCTATCTATGCTATTGTAATAAGTGTTTTGTGGACAGGAATCAACCGAGATGGGTGGCCAGGACTACCGACCTTTCGGATAATATATACTATCATCTCGGCAGGATCATGCATACAGCCGGCCGATGCGTACAATGCGGAGCGTGCGAGAGGGTATGCCCTATGGACCTTAAGATATGGTATCTGGCGCAAAAGGTAAGCGACGACTGCAAAGAATTATATGACTATGATGCAGGGCTTATGCTTGATGAAAAGCCAGCGTTGGCCGATTACCGGTTGGAAGACAGCCAAAAGGCTTTTGTGGATTGATGGGGGTGATTATATGAGCGTTATATCATATAAAATGTTGCAAAAGGCGAATATGGCCGATATAGTAAACCGATGGATGAAGGATTACGATGTGATAGCGCCGGTGAAATACGGGATGGCTATGGAGTTCAGGCACATCGATGACCCTAAGCGCATATACCTGAGCGATGGCAACAGCATAAAGACCCCAAAAGAGTTTTTCTTTCCGCAAAACGACGAGCTGTTTGAAGTAAGGGATGGAGAAGTGCAGGCTCCGATATCGGCTAAACCAACTATATTGCTGGGCGTAAAATCCTGCGATGTGACATCATTTCCAGTCATGGATAAGGTATTTATAAATGAGCACTATGTAGACCCGTATTATAAAGTACGGCGCTATAATACCATAGTGATAGGTTATGCCTGCAACAAACCGGATGATGGTGGATTTTGTACTACATTGGGCATATCGCCGGCGCATAATGAACAATGCGATATGTTCTGGCATGATATAGGCGATGCCTATCTCATAGATGTCGTAACCCAAAATGGCAGCGATTTGGCCGATGGTTTACCCGATGCCTCACAAGAGGATATAGAGGCGGCGTATAATGCTCGCGAGGCCATAGAGGCTATGATGCCGCCTGAATTCGACTTGGCCGATCTGCCCGATGAAAAAACCTTTTTCGAGGCGCCGTTTTGGAATGAGGTGTATCAACGTTGCATAGGGTGCGGCACTTGCACCTATGCATGCTCGACCTGTCATTGCTTTGAATTTTATGATGAACGTACAAAAGGATCGGTTAAACGTTATAGGAATTGGGATTCGTGTATGTATGCCTTGTTTACCGAACATGCCTCAGGCCATAATCCGAGACCGACGCAGAAAGAACGAGTGCGCCAGCGCTTTATGCATAAATTTTGCTACTATCCCATCAATTTCGGCGTCGTATCGTGCGTCGGTTGCGGCAGGTGCGTGAGGCAATGCCCTACAAATGTGGACATACGGCGCATTATAAAACAGGCATGCGATTATGGCAGAGAGGTGGCGACAAGTGTTGAATAATCCTTTTGCGCCTATAAAGGGCACTGTAGTGGATATAAAGCAAGAGACAAAGACGGATAACAATGACATAAAAACATTTAAAGTAATACTTGAAGATGGGGATTTCGACTATAGGCCGGGGCAATTTGCCGAGGTATCGATGTTCGGCGTTGGAGAAGCGCCTTTTTGTCTTACGTCGTCGCCTACGCAGCGAGGTTATGTGGAATTCAGCATAAAGCGCGCGGGTTCGGTCACGCAAGCCATACACAGCCTGAAAGAAGGGGATACTATAGGAGTGCGCGGTCCCTTCGGCAATTACTTTCCCATAGAGGCCATGGAAGGCAAAAAGCTGTTGTTTGTTGCAGGTGGCATAGGATTGGCACCGCTGCGCTCGCTGATAAACTATGTGACAGATGAGGAACACCGCTCGCGCTTCAGCCACATAACAATTTTCAGTGCCGCGCGCAGCACTGCGGACATGACATTTACGTGGGAATACGACCGCTGGAAACAGATAAACGACCTAGATGTGAAATTTGCCATAGACCGTCCGGAGACCGGTTGGGACGGCATGGTAGGATTTCCTCATGTCCTGCTACCCGATATGGGCATTTCGCCGGACAATACCATAGCCGTTACATGCGGCCCGCCCATAATGATAAAATCGGTATCCAAAGCGTTGACGGACATGGGCTTTGCGCCGGATAGTATCATAACCACGCTGGAAATGCGCATGACATGCGGTCTCGGCAAATGCGGACGCTGTAATATTGGCCACCGCTACGTTTGCATCGACGGTCCTGTGTTCACAATGGCTCAGTTGAATGAGATGCCGGATGAGTATTAAGTTGATATATTAGATGTGGATATTGTTAAAAGTTTGTCCAAAGCAGCGATTATTAGCATTTTGACCTGTGGATAACTTTGTGCATAATGTGGATTACTTAAAGTTACAGTTAAAGTTAAACATATCTTCTACTGCATGAGCATAGATATGATTATAACTTAAAAGAATGGTGAATACTTTGATATATCTTGATAATGCTGCTACATCTTATCCTAAGCCGGAATGTGTATATGAAGCCGTGCTCAAATGCATGAAGGAATACGGAGCCAATCCAGGTCGCTCAGGCCATAGGATGGCCATTGAGGCAGGCAAAACGGTATATAGGTGCCGTGAATTATTGTCTGAGCTATTCAATATACCCAATCCTATGGATATAGTATTCACATATAACGCTACTGATGCAATAAACCTTGCTATAAAGGGATTTGTCCGAAACGGCGATCACATAATAACCACATCGATGGAACACAACGCCGTCGCCAGACCACTTACCGCATTGCAAAGGCAGGGAGTGGATGTAAGCTTTGTTCCTTGCGGTAGCGATGGCACATTAAATGCGGCGGATATAGAATGCTATATCCGTTCCAATACGCGCCTTATAGCGATGACGCATGCATCGAACGTTACGGGCACGATCCTGCCGATAAATGAGGTTGGCGAGATAGCTCACGAGCATGGAATAACATTTCTGGTTGATGCAGCTCAAACGGCGGGCACGTGTGATATAGATGTGGCTGAAATGAATATCGATATGCTGGCATTTCCAGGCCATAAGGGACTCTTAGGTCCCCAAGGGACCGGCGGATTGTATATAAAAAAGGGAGTAGAATTGCAACCTTTGAAACAAGGGGGTACCGGGAGCAATTCTGAAAGTCTTATACAACCGGATCTTATGCCGGATAAGTTTGAGAGTGGAACGCTCAACACGCCGGGTATAGCCGGTCTGGCCGCTGGTGTCGAATATATCTTGGGCAAAGGCGTCGACGCCATACATGCGCACGAGATTGGTCTTATAAAGCAAATGCTAGAAGAACTGAGCTCTCTAAATGGTGTATCCATATACGGTCATTCAGACGCCGAAGGCAGGGTAGGTATAATATCGCTCAATATAGAAGGTATCACTGATGGCGAATTGAGCAATATATTGGATCAAGGCTATGATATAGCCACTCGGGCCGGTTTACATTGTGCTCCGCTGGCGCATACGACTATCGGTACTATAGATAAGGGTGCGGTGCGGTTCAGCGTAAGTTGTTTTAATACGAGAGATGATATAGACGCGGCTGTGTCCGCGCTTAAAGATATAATACACATAAAGGCTTAGCGCATATCCTATTCCAAAACATGCACTTCAACTTCGACGGCTATTCATAGTACGAAGCCGCCGGACAAGCGAAACCACATATGGGCTTTGTTAATTTATCCCATGCATCAGCGATGGATACTACCGCATTAATATAACAGCAGATATACAGATTAAGTACATTAAAGTTATATATTACCATATCCATAGGTATACCTCCCCCTTTCCCC
>JASGMM010000094.1 GCA_030156435.1 Clostridiales bacterium
TTGTGGTAGAGTACACCTTTTTATCCTTGACTCTTTGGTCCGCAAAGCGTTTTGTGTGTTCTTTCATTCTGTTCAGTTTTCAATGTCCATGCCGCTCTCGTGAGCGACTTTTATATTCTAGCAGCTTATTTCTCCCTTGTCAATACCCTTTTTCAACTCTGCTAAAATATTTCGCAAGCAAGCCTATAAGCCGAGTTCTGTCTAGGATGATCATCTATCTACGACATCAGTTACCTAATGCCTCTAGCGACTACACCCGAGGGAATAGCGGGCCGCTATTTTGGTCCCTCCTATTATGTCTTGCTCCAGATGGGGTTTACATAGCCAACCAGTCGCCTGGATGCTGGTGAGCTCTTACCTCACCTTTCCACCATCGCCTGGATCTTATGAATCCATCGGCAGTCTATTTCTGTTGCACTATCCTTGGAGTCGCCTCCACCGGGTATTACCCGGCATCCTGCCCTATGGAGCTCGGACTTTCCTCGTATGCACAATTGCACACGCGATCACCCAGCTTGCTTGGCAACGATTATTATAGCACACACATTGCGGTATTGCAAGTGGTTATTTTTCATCGTTCTTGTTATAGTACAATATCCTACCACAGTTTTCGCATTCTATTATCTTTTTGCCTTCTTTGACTGCAGTCAATATAGCTGATGGCAATGACATATTGCATCCGCTGCATTTATCCTTATCCACTAGCGCTATAGCCATCTGTTTATGCTTCCTAAGCATTTGATACTTATCCATCAACTCTTTATCTATTCGGGCCTTTAATTCCTGCTTTTCCTTCCGCAGCTCGTCTGCGGATATCCCTATTTCTTTAATCTGAGCCTCATACTGTTTCTTGAGTTGATTGTATTCTTCAGACATTTGTTTAAGCTCGTTTCTAGCCTTGATAAGATCGGCGTCCAGTCTGTCGATATCAGGCTTTAAAGCTTGAAGATCCGATCTGATCGCGGTCAAGTCATTTATATAAGAGCCGGCTTTAGCGTTCAATTCCTTCAATTCATTTGAATCGGACTTGTTTGCAGAGCTCAATCTCTCCTTATCGCCATAGAATTCTTTAGACAAAGTCTCGTAGCGACCGCGTATTTGCTTATAAGCCTCGTTCTTCTCCTTTACTAATTTACCCATCTCAGATATAGCCTCTTGCTTATCCAATATGTCTTTTTTCAATTTATTCAACTGAACCGACAACGGTATCTTTTTGCGCTCCTTGTTATAGCGGTCCAACATATCCTCAATTTCTTGGTAACGCCATAAGTAATCCAATTGTTCCAATAAACAAAACCTCCTCGTTCCTTATCATCGTTATTATAAAAATACAAAAGGATCGCATTCCTTCTGTGAAACCGTTGTTTCTACATTATATTGTAACGTATCTATAGCCTTTTGTAAACTGAGCACCAATTTAGATAAAACGCAATGCTCCGTACCATAGTGCCCGGCATCTATAACGGCCATATCATATTCTTCAGCCTTTAATACATCGTGATACCCTATATCGCCGGTTATAAATACATCGGCTCCTTTTGTAGCGGCTTTATCGATCAAGTCCCCTCCGCTGCCACCGCATACAGCCACTCTTCCGATGGGCTTATCAAGGCCACCTACCAGCTTAAGCCCAGATAGTTTCAAGCATTCTTTTACATATAAAGCGTATTCGCTAAGAAGCATTAGCCCATGTGCATTGCCTATTATACCCAATCCTGCGGTTTCTATTTCATTGTCAAGGGGATATACATCATAAGCCACCTCTTCATATGGATGCGCTGTCAGCATAGCCCTTATTACTTCTTTCAACTGCTGCTGTCTGACAATAGTCTCCATACGTACCTCTCCCACCTCTTCCAGGCGACCCCTTTGTCCTATAAAAGGATGCGCGCCTTCCAGCGGCTTAAACGTGCCTATTCCTTCAGCGCGAAAGGTACAATGGCTGTAATTGCCTATCCATCCCGCGCCTGCATTAGCCATCGCTTCCAATACAGCATTCTCATATCCCTTAGGTATAAAAACAACTAATTTCGCATATTTCTGCGATACAGTCTTATCCAATATCGCGATATTATCTAAATGCAGTGCCTCAGCCAACGCATCGTTTACGCCGCCTTTTGCAACATCCATATTGGTATGCGCCGAATAAAGCGCTATGCCGGCTTTATTCAATACAGCTATTATTTTACCCGTACCTTGGCTGGTATCTATTCTCTTTAATGGGTGAAACAGTAATGGATGGTGCGTTATTATCATGTCAGCGCCTGTCTGTACCGCTTCCTCTATCACCGTAGTAGTAGCATCCAGCGCTAGCAATATTTTTTTAACTTCTGCATCCGGGTCTCCTACCATCAAGCCTACGTTATCCCAAGGCTCGGCGTATCTCTCGGGAAACATACTATCCATTATATGAATGACGTCAGCACATGTGCAGCTCATCGATATCATCCTCCCATATGTAAAAAAGCCAGAAACAAGTCGTTTCTGGCTTTTATTTCTAATATATGGTGGGCCTTCAGGGACTCGAACCCCGGACCAACCGGTTATGAGCCGGTCGCTCTTCCAGCTGAGCTAAAGGCCCTCTGGCTCCCCGAGTAGGATTCGAACCTACGACCCTCCGGTTAACAGCCGGATGCTCCACCGCTGAGCTATCGGGGAAAGTCGATCAACATGTAATATTATACGCGTTATAGTCTCTTTACGCAATTCAAGCATTAGTCCATTTTAGGCCAAAATAGACTATTAAACGCGATTCCCGCACTATAGCTCAGCGTATCTCGCTCTTGCTCCGTTATTCTAGATAATCCTTAAGTTTCTTGCTGCGGCTGGGATGGCGCAATTTACGCAATGCTTTGGCCTCTATCTGCCGTATCCTCTCGCGCGTAACATCAAATTCTTTGCCTACCTCCTCCAGCGTGCGCGCTCTACCATCATCCAAGCCAAAGCGCAGACGTAATACCTTCTCTTCTCTGGGCGTCAAGGTATCCAACACGTCCATGAGTTGCTCCTTTAGCAAAGTAAAAGCCGCTGCTTCTGCTGGTGCCGGAGCATCATCGTCGGGTATAAAGTCACCCAAATGGCTGTCCTCTTCTTCACCTATGGGCGTTTCGAGCGACACCGGCTCTTGTGCTATCTTCATTATATCCCTTACTTTATCTACCGATATGCCCATTTCCTCGGCTACTTCCTCTGGAGTAGGCTCACGGCCAAGTTCTTGCATGAGTTGTCTAGACACTCGTACCAGCTTGTTTATGGTTTCGACCATATGGACAGGTATCCTTATGGTGCGCGCCTGATCGGCTATAGCCCTGGTTATAGCCTGCCTTATCCACCATGTAGCGTACGTGCTGAATTTATAACCTTTCCTATAGTCGAACTTCTCGACGGCCTTGAGCAGACCGAGGTTACCCTCCTGTATAAGGTCCAGGAACAGCATACCTCGCCCAACATATCGTTTGGCTATACTGACAACAAGGCGAAGGTTGGCTTCCGCAAGCCTTTTTTTAGCCTCTTCATCGCCTTGTTCTATGCGTTTGGCCAATTCTATCTCTTCATCGGAGGACAATAGCGGTATCTTACCTATCTCTTTCAAATACATCCTGACAGGGTCATCTATATTTACACCCTCCGGCAAGCCAGCCTCTAAATCCTCTTCCACCACATTCTCTTCATGTTCTATAGGTTCTTCTATTACATCTATACCTAAAGTCTCTAATGTATCATACAGCTTATCTATTTGATCCGGATCTATATCCACATCTTCGAGCATGTCCATTATCTCTTTATAAGTGAGCACCCCCTTGCTCTTACCGGTTTCTATCAATTGCTTTAGGGGCCCTAGTTTAACTTCAGCACCCTTCATGTACAATTCCCCTTTCTATGGTAATTCTTTTAAGTCAAGCAATTCTTTGTCTAGAGCATTTATCTGCTCAAGCAATATATTTAAAGCTTCCTGGTCACCTACGGAAGCTAAATCATCCGCCTTTTTGCATAAAAATTGTCTTTTCATAGCAATTTTATTCCGTTTTATAGTATTTATACATTGTGCCGCAAATTTATTTATATTATCATATCTCGGCTCATTTGTAAATATACTTAAGACGCTTTTTTCAGCCTTCTCGCCTAAAAAATAGCTAAAAACATCGGCCGGCGACGGTTTTTCTCCTTTTTTATAGCGCTCGCTCATTATATCAAAGATTTTCTTATGCAATTCGTTTTCAAAATCGTCAGCGGTTATGCGCTGCATTATAATCGCAGCCATTTCGGGCTGATTAGCCATTATATTAAGCAGCTCCTGCTCAGCTTTCTGAACAGCCGATATTTTATGCGCTATCCCCTGCCCCTCTTTGGAAATGCGCGCTGTTTTCCTTTTATTCATATACCCATACAATATTTCAAGCGATACACCTGAATACCGTTCTATGCCTTTTAAGTATAAGTCCTTTTGTATAGGATCGTTTATACCCCCAAGCAGCTTCACAGCCTCTTTGGCAAACGACGTCTTACCGTTTGTGGTAGATATATCGTATCTAGAGGCCAACACACCCATGCTGTAATCCAGCCATGGTTTTGCTGATCTTACACTCCGCAAAAATGCGTCTTTGCCGTATTTCCTGACAAATTCATCCGGATCCACGCCGTCCGGTAAGGTTAGCACATATACATCCAAGCCCTGATTAAGGAGTATATCCAGCCCTCTGGTCGCCGCCTTTTTGCCAGCGATATCCCCATCATAGCATATTATTATCTTCTGTGCATATCGTTTCATCAACTTGGCTTGTTCTTCCGTTAGAGCAGTGCCCAATGATGCTACAGCATTATCTACGCCATATTGATGCAACATAACAGCATCCATATATCCTTCAACCACTATTATGCATTCCAAGTCCCTCGCCTTGGCCACTATATCCAAGGCATAAAGGTTTTGTCCTTTATGAAAGAGCGCCGTATCAGGGCTATTTAAGTACTTCGGCAAAGAGTCATCCAATACGCGTCCCCCAAAGCCTATTATTCGCTTCCTTACATCAAATATCGGAAACATCACACGGTTCCGGAAGCGATCATAGCTCTGGTCCCCCGCTTTGGATGCTACTATCAAGCCACTATCAAGCATGTGTTTTTGGTCATACCCGAGCGAAAGCAAATGCTGTTTCAATCCATCCCACTTCGCAGGGGCAAAGCCCAATCCAAATTTTACAATAGTCTTTGCTTCAATACCGCGGCGCATCAGATATTCTCTGGCGGCCTTTCCTTCATCGGACCTTAGACATCGATGAAAATAACGGGCGGCCTCGGTATTCAACCTATATATGGCTTCTCTGGCATCCGCGATAGCGCCGCGCATATAACTTTCAGGTATCGGTATTCCCGCACGCTTTGCCAATAGTTTTACGGCTTCGGTGAAATCCACTCTCTCCATAGCCATTATAAAACCTATCACATTTCCGCCCGCTCCGCAACCAAAACAGTGATATATCTGTTTATCAGGTGATACGGAAAACGAAGGTGTCTTCTCATTGTGGAACGGGCAGAGCGCCATGAAGTTTCTGCCGCTAGGCTTTAGTTTTAAATACTCCCCTATAACGTCAACTATATCATTTCGGCTTCTTACCTCGTCCACCCACTCACGGTCAAAGAATTCGCCCATTCTTTTCACCACTTATAACAATCGCTTCTATCTCTAATATTCAACATAAATCTAAAATCTCCTGCAAAAAAAATAATTTTTTGTTGCCTAGTTCCATGATTCAGGCAAGAATAGCTCCTTATACATGCGTATGGCATAAGTATCGGTCATGCCGGCCACATAATCGCATACCACATCGGATATATCGGTGCATTCCAGCAACAACTTCATATCCTCTGGCAGTTTATCCACATGCTTTAAAAAATAGAAATATAGTTCTTTAACCACATGCTGAGCCTTCTTTTCCTCTCTCTTGGCAACTGGGTCCAGATACACATGGCTAAACATAAATTCGCGCAGTTGGTTCATGGCATCCTTAACTGGCTTGCTCATGTTTATGCAGCCGTCAGCACTATTGTCTATAATATCGGTAATCATATTGTTTATACGTCTGCTATGAGTATCCCCTAATACATCGACACAATTCAACGGCAGATCCTCGACCGATATTATACCTGCCCTTATAGCATCATCTATATCATGGTTTATATACGCAACCCTATCAGCCAAACTCACCAAGCGCCCTTCCACGGTAGCCGCAATATCGCGGCTGGTATGATTCAGTATACCGTCGCGCACTTCCCATGTCAGATTAAGCCCCTTTCCGTCCTTCTCCAAAATCTCTACAACGCGAAGGCCCTGTATATTATGGCTAAATCCCCTGGGGCATATCTCATTCAGCACTGCCTCTCCGGTATGTCCGAATGGCGTATGCCCGAGGTCATGGCCTAAAGCTATAGCCTCGGTGAGATCCTCATTAAACCTTAATGCACGTGCGATGGTACGGGCTATCTGCGATACTTCCAACGTATGCGTGAGCCGAGTGCGATAATGATCCCCCTCAGGCGATAAAAATACCTGCGTCTTATGCTTGAGCCGTCGGAATGCCTTGGAATGTATTATCCTATCCCTGTCGCGCTGAAAATCGGTTCGTATATCGCATTGCTCTTCAGGAGCCAATCGGCCCTTGCTCCTGCTGCTTAAAGCAGCGTACGACGACAGTATTTCCCTCTCCAACATTTCGGTGCGTTCTCTGGGCAGCATGTCCATACCTCCCTGCAAATCAAAGAGGGCGCCTCATCGAAGACACCCTCTTAGCAATGACTTCTCCTACACTCTCAGGTTTAATCCTTGCAACATACAGACACTGACTTGCTTCATCAGATTTTACTATCTATAAATCTTATGATGCACTAACGATAGCTTAAGATATCGAACGTGAATCCCTTTTCAACTCCAATATTATTATACACCAAAAGCAATGATTAAACAATTATATGCGTCGACCTCAACCAAGGAAATAATACCACAAGTCAGTGTTTTATAAAATAAAGCGCCGCCGCTTACCGAACATAAGCGACGGCGTTCTTTATTATCTTTTACTGAAACCTATAAACC
>JASGMM010000095.1 GCA_030156435.1 Clostridiales bacterium
ATGGACTTTGTGCTATGGAAAGCTCAAAAGCCCGGAGAACCTGCATGGGATAGCCCGTGGGGCATGGGGCGCCCCGGATGGCATATAGAATGTTCTGTTATGTCTATGAAATATTTAGGAGATACCATAGATATACACGGCGGCGGTCAGGACCTGATCTTTCCGCATCATGAGAATGAAATAGCTCAGAGCGAGGCCTTGACAGGCAAACCATTGGCGCGATTTTGGCTGCATAACGGTTATATAAACGTCGATGGTCAGAAAATGTCCAAGTCGCTGGGTAATTTCTTTACAGTGCGGGATATATCCAAGGAATACGACCTTGAAGCGGTGCGCATATTCATGCTGTTGTCCCACTACCGCAGTCCGATAAATTTCAGCCATCAGTTGCTGGAACAAGCTAAAAATGCCTTGGACAGGCTGTATAATGTTAAATTCCGACTGGAAGATATAAAAAATAGTAGCGATATAAGCTTTGTATCGGAACAGGAACGGCTATTTATAAACGATATACCCAAATACAGGCAAAAATTTATAGAGGCCATGGACGATGATATGAACACGGCCAGTGCAATGAGCGTTATATTCGATTTGGCAAAAGATATAAATATTGTTATAACCGATAGCGCTTCCGCAGAATTTGCTTCGGCAGCATTGGATATGCTCATGGAATTATCCGGCGTCATGGGATTGCTTTACAAAGATAGCGCCTGTTCACAATTGGATAAAGAGATAGAACAGATGATACAACAGCGTCAGCAAGCCAGGGTACAACGTGATTGGGCTACCGCAGATAGAATAAGGGATGAATTAAAGGCAATGGGTATAGTGCTGGAGGATACACCGCAGGGCGTAAGATGGAAGAGAATATAACGAGTAAGTTGGAGCGTTGCCGGCATGATATGTCGCCGTCAACACTGGCATATATAGGCGACGCCGTATACGAGCTTTTTGTTCGCACGCGTATGGCGACGCGATATAATATATCAGCGCATGAGCTCAATAAAAAAACAGTGGCGCTGGTTAACGCCAAGGCTCAGGCAGAAATGCTTAAGCGGTTGGAAGGCATGCTGAACGAAGAAGAAGCCGACATAGTGAGGCGCGGCCGCAATACAAAATCGAGCAATGTGCCGCGCCATACCAGCCCTATACAGTACAGATATGCCACGGGATTCGAAGCCCTGATCGGTTATATATATCTTAAAGGGGATCACGATAGGTTGAGATATCTTTTGGAGATGTGCTTAAACGATGATAACCTGTCATAAGTTCCCATCTATTATATAGCAACTCTTCGGATATTCCTTGCATAATTTCTTTATGCTGCTGGCAATCTCGCTGAAGCTTTCCACGCTGGTATAGCATCTATCCTTATTGGTCACGACCGCTATGGATACGCTCATTAATGGGAACTGCTCTTCTATGCCATAGCGATTCTTGGCCACTATATATCCTTTGCGTTTATCATCCTCGGTATAAAGGTCTTTAATGTTGGAATCAAAAAGTTCTATGATGCGCTGGCAAATCGCTTCAGCGTATTCTGTATCATATATTATTGCAATGAAATCGTCGCCGCCTATATGCCCAACAAAAGAATTAGATATCTTCTTATCATTTAACGCTGTATTTATGACATCGGCTGTCATCAAAAGGGCCTTATCGCCGTTCTCAAAGCCATAAACATCATTATATTCCTTAAAGTTGTCTATATCTATGTACAATACGGCAAACGGCACGTTATCCTCTATTATTATCTTCAGATTTTCTTCTATGATCATGTTGCCCGGCAAACCGGTCAAAGGATTGCAGTGTTTAGCCATGTTTAATTCTATTTGCGTAGTGCGTTCCAGTAGGTCTTTGACCGTTACTATACCGCAATACCGTTCATTTTTGGTCACTATTATATAGTCGTACAGATGATCTTCGTGCCGATTGGTAGACAAACGCGATACCTGATCCAAAGGTGTATCATAATCTACTATCAGAGGATGGGGATCCATTAACAGTGTTACCGGCCGTTTCATGAATATAGCGGTACCATAGGGATTGGCTACCTGAGCAAAAAAATGTTCTCTCATCAATAATCCGACCGGTTTACCACCATTCGTTACGGCCAGACCCTGCAAATTAGGGTTGTGCTTAAATATGTCGTTTACCTCCGCGCCGGTGGTCGTGGCTTGTATAGGAGGGGCCTGACGCATAATTTCTCCTATAGATATAAACCTGGGCGTATTTGAATAAAACCTGCGTTTTTGCTTATTACGTCCTAATATAGCCTCTTTTATATTAGGCGATAGACGTAAGAAACCCTCTGACGGCCTTTGAAGCAGGTATCCCTGTCCGAACTCCACGCCTATATCTATTAAGCAATTGAGTTCGTCCGGCGTCTCAATGCCTTCGGCTATTATCTTTATACCGGTTTCCATAGAAAATTGATGAAATGTTTTCATCAGAGCTTGCTTTAACGAATCCTTGTCTATATTCCTGACCAGATCCATATCTATCTTTATATATTGCGGATGTGTTTCGGCTAGCAACGTCAGACCGGAGTAACCCGCACCGGTATCATCGATAGCGATCTTGTAGCCTTGGCTTTTATAATGATCTAAAATAGACCGAAAGTTTTTGAAATCCTCTATAGCGGTCTTTTCGGTTATCTCAAATATGAGATTTTGCGGCGAAAGCCCATATCCTTTTAGTATGTCCCGAGTAAAACCCTTTTTAAAAGCTTCATCTTTTATAACGTTTGGATCCACGTTGAGGAACAATATGCTCTCCGATAAGATACCCGCCGCTCTTTCCAGCGCCAACGTACGGCATAACAGCTCAAGCTCCCACACCATGTCCAATTGCTGGGCAATACCGAAGAGCTCCCTTGGGCTTTCCAAAGGAGAGCCGGATGGGCCTCTGCTTAAAGCCTCATAGCCTATTATTTGGGCATCCACAAGCGATACTATGGGTTGAAACACTGTCCTTATGTTCTTTTGCTTTACTATATGCTCGAATTCATCGTGTATATCCATAGCCGAACCATCTTTCATCGTAAAATTCCTTTTTTATCACCGTTAAAGCGCTTGCGTTCCATCGATAGCCGAGACGTATATTAATTATAATACAAATTGTATTTCAATTAAAGGTATTCGCGGTTAATACTGTGTAAAATTTATGTTAAGTTATGCCTATAAAAATTAACATAGATTTAACTCGTTGAGCATAATAATTTGTTATCATAACAAGTAGATAGATACAGCGAAGGAGGATGCTTTTTGGATAAAATTTACGTACTGGACACCAATGTCCTTTTACACGATCCCGAAGCCATATTCGCATTTCAAGATAATTGCGTCGTCATACCTATAGCCGTAGTGGAGGAAATAGATAATCAAAAAAAACACCAGGATGATCTAGGCGATAATGCCCGTCGCGTATCGCGCATAATGGATGCATTGAGGTCTAAAGGGTCATTATCCGACGGCGTGCATATCGACAGCGGTGGCACTGTAAAAGTAGAGCTTAATCACCAATCGCCGAACAATCTTCCGATAGGATTAAACAATGAAAAATACGATAATAGGATATTAGCGGTAGCATATGGCTTAAATACTGAACATCCCGGTTCGGTAAAGCTGGTAACCAAAGATATAAATCTCAGGATAAAAGCCGATGCTATGGGATTAGAGGCTGAAGATTACAAAAACGATAAGGTCGATGTTTCCAATCTTTTAAGCAGTGTAAAAACGCTGCGAGTAGAGGCCAAATATATAGATGACTTTTACCAGTATTCGCGGCTGTCAATAGATAATATAGAATTGCTGCCTAATGAGTTTGTAATTTTAACGGATTATGCTAACCCATCTCATTCTATGATGGCGCGTTATTCAGCCAGAGAAAAGTGCTTGGTTCCGCTTTTTTACAAAGATTTTGAAATATGGGGCATAAGGCCTAAAAATAAAGAGCAGCGTTTTGCCATAGAATTGTTGCTGGACCCTGATATATCCCTTGTAACGTTGATCGGACAGGCCGGTACCGGCAAGACGCTTTTGGCTTTGGCTGCTGGGCTTCATGAGGTCGTGGAGGAGAAACGGTATAAGCGATTGCTTGTAACCAGACCAGTGGTACCGTTGGGCAGAGATATAGGCTATTTGCCGGGCGATAAAGATGAGAAGCTGCGCCCGTGGATGCAGCCGATATTCGATAATTTAGAGTATCTTTGTCGGTCTGATATAAGCAGCAGGGATTTGGTGCAGGAATTCCAACAGCGCGGTATGCTGGAGATAGAAGCTTTGACTTATATAAGGGGGCGCACGCTGCCCAATCAATTCATCATATGCGATGAGGCGCAAAATCTCACACCGCATATGGTAAAGACCATTATAACAAGGGTGGGAGAGGGCTCCAAGATTGTATTTACCGGTGACCCCCAACAGATAGATAATCCCTACTTAGATGCGAGCAGCAACGGCCTCACATACCTCATAGACAAGCTAAAGGATCAAGAGATTTCCGGCCATATGACGTTGACCAAAGGTGAGCGCTCCAAGTTAGCAGAATTGGGAGCTATGTATCTGTAGTTGATATGGTAAGGCGCATATGCTAAAATAAAATGCAAAAGAATAAATGTGAGATGGAGAGTAAATTTGTGTCTACTAATATTTTGAAATATAAAATGGTCGCCATAGATATGGATGGGACGTTACTGGATTCGAATGACGATATAACCGAAACTAATTTACGTGTTATAAGATATGCATTAAACCAAGGTATCAGGGTAGTGATCGCCACAGGTAGGATTTTTGCGGCTGTTAAGCACTATGCCGGTATATTGGGATTGCAGACTTATGTCATTTCGTCCAATGGCGCTGTGGTAAGCGATGCTACGGGCGATAATATCATATACACTAAACCTATGAAGGTTACAGCGGCAGCCAAGTGCATAGAAACAGCTAAAAAGTATGATATATATTATCATCTTTACTCTAATAATGTGCTCTATACTGAGCAGTTAGCCTACTCCTCTTGGGGATATGCCAAGCTGAATGATAAACTGCCGCCTGAAGAACGAATAATCATACAGCATATAGATGACGGCGTGGATTTTGTCCTGCATAGCGGCTACGATATAGTGAAACTTGTAATGATCGATGATGATCTGGATAAATTGACAAAGGCTCGAAGTGAGGCTATGAGTATACCATCGTTGGCCATAAGCGCATCCATGCCCAACAATTTTGAGGTTATGGCCGAAGGGGTGAGCAAAGGGAAGGCACTGCAAATGCTGGCACAACATTATAATGTGGCCATGGAAGAAACAGCGGCCATAGGGGATAGCGAAAACGACTTGTCCATGCTTGAGTGTGTCGGCTTACCTATAGCTATGGGCAATGCTATAGACGCTGTAAAAGAACTTGCCAAATATATAGCGCCTTCAAACGATCAGGATGGCGTAGCCTATGCTTTAAGCCATTATATCATGAATGAGGTTTGCTCCCCCTTATAATCGTCGATATAACGCGACACATTTTTAACATAATTTTGTGTTTCAGAATATGGAGGTATACCTCCATATTTTTCTACGCTGCCCGGTCCCGCATTATATGCCGCTAGAGCCAATGATACACTACCAAAACGCTCCAACATATTTTTTAGATAACGCGTGCCGCCATCGATATTTTCCCATATATCGAACGGGTTTGCCACCCCCATAGCTTTGGCCGTAGAGGGCATCAATTGCATCAAACCTAAAGCTCCGGCTGATGACACGGCCTGGGGATTAAAATTCGATTCGGCCTTTATAACCGCTGCGATCAACGCCGGATTCATACCATATTTCTGAGATGTTTGCAATATGGCGTCGTTTATTTCACTTGGTAAATATTGAAACTGCGAAACGGCATTCATGGATTCGCTGTAAGATTGGGCGCTGATAGTTCTCCATGCAACATCAGGTGCATAATATTTAACCGGCGTGCTTATAGCAGAACGCGGCGTTACCTGCTGTTCTTGTTGTACTTTAGCGTTAAACACCTTGCTAAAGCTTATTTGCTGCATATTCTTTGCTACTTCAGGTAATCTCTCGTTTATCGCGCGCACCTTGGATAAAAATATGTAATGTATGTCCAACAAAAATCACCTCACTATTATTTTTCGGCAACATGAAGCTATAAATTTATAGGAGATTATTTTTCAGAATTAGCAAAATAAGCTATTGACAAATGAATATATTTCTATTATTATAATAGCAAGATATTTTTTGGTTTTTTGGGAGATGATTTGAGTGAAGCTGACTGGACGGCAACAGGACTTTTTGAACACTATAAATCAGCTTTATGGCCAGTTTAAGCGTCCAGTGCATTATTCCGAAGTGGCAGATCAATTGGGTGTGAGCAAGTGGACGGCTTACGATGTCATGAAGCAGTTAAACGAATTGGGCATAGTGGATGTTACATATATAGTAAGAAATGATAATATGCCCGGACGCTCAACCGTTGGTTTTATACCTGTTGAAATGGGATGTGGAAATGCGGCGACTAGCGATGATAAATGGAAACTGATAGAGGAAAGTTTGTTGGCAAAGATTAGGAAGGCAAAACATGAGGATAGAAATCGCGTTTTAGAGGATATCATCGAAGAAATATCGCATTTAGATGATTCTCTGGTATTATGTGCCTATACTATAGCGCTTTTAATGGTAGATTTAGGTGATGAGTTGAAAAAAGAGGAAATAAATGATAGTTTAAAAGAAATTGCTAAGATGAAGATTAAAGCGGAACTAAAACTGTCAATACTTATAGGCCTGTTAATAGGCCAAGCTATGAAAAAAGGGAAAAATAAACCCATGATCCAAAATATTATGCAGTATATAAGTAAACTTCAGCATAATATATCGGATATATCTGTTGAACAGCAAAATATGTTATGGGACTTTGCTGTGCACACTGTCAATTGAACGCGCTGAAAAGAGGGGGAGATTTATGGT
>JASGMM010000022.1 GCA_030156435.1 Clostridiales bacterium
CAGCCGAGAGCCGTTCCAATCATCCCATAGCCAAATCCATAATAGAAGCATACGGCAAACCACTGGAAGGCCTGAACATAAAGGCTTATGAAGAAATAGCCGGTCAGGGCATTAGGATTGTATTAGGCGGTCGTGAAATATTGACCGGTAATGCCGGGCTTATGGATAGATACGATATAAAATATCCTGATATAAATGAAATGGGCACCATAGTGTATGTTGCTGTAAACGGCAGATATGCAGGCTATTTGGTAATAGCTGACGAGATAAAGGAGGATGCCGCCAAGACCATAAGCAGGCTTAAAAGTATCGGCATAAAAACCATTATGCTGACTGGCGACCGTGAGCCTATTGCCAAAGCGGTTGCGCAACGATTGGGACTGGACGGATACTTTGCCGAATTATTGCCTGATCAAAAGGTGGAAAGATTGGAACAGTTACAAAAAGACCTTGTTGCCGGACAAAAGCTCGTATTCGTAGGCGACGGCATAAACGACGCCCCGGTACTGGCCAGAGCCGATATAGGCGTGGCTATGGGGGATCTTGGCTCTGACGCCGCTATAGAGGCGGCCGACGTGGTATTGATGAACGATGAGGTATCGCGTATACCGGAGGCTATCGACATAGCTCGCCATACCCAACACATAGTGCGGCAGAATATAGTATTGGCTTTAGGCATAAAAGTGGCAGTACTGGTATTGGCCGCTGCAGGTATGGCTTCGATGTGGGCTGCGGTGTTCGCTGATGTAGGCGTTTCTATTATAGCTGTGCTCAATTCCATAAGAGCCGGCAGATAGGGGTTTATGATTTTGTCATAAACCCTTTTCTATACTGATATGGCGATACTCCTTTTATCTTTTTGAATATCTTTGAGAAGTTTAACGGATCATCATAGCCAACCGACCTGGATATATCGCTTATGGACAGCTCTGCGTTGCTCATAAGCTCGCAAGCCTTGTCCATACGAAAGCGTATGATAAACTCTTGAGGTGACAGGTGAATGTATTGTTTAAAAAGAGCGCTGAAATAGCTCCTGTTAAGTCCTATATATGCTGCCAGCTCATTTATACTCATATGTTGCGAATAGTTTGCCTGTATATACTGCATGGCCTTTCTTATATATAAATCCGTAGGGCTTTTACTGTTCGATACTTTAGGCTCGCCGGATTCTATTAATTCAGATAGGAATATATAAAGAAGCCCTTGAAGGCGTACGGTGTCGCCGCGTTTTAACTGGCGTGCATCCATCATCCTTGAGAAGCATTGAGCTACGAAACTGCCTTTATCATAAGTGAAGATTGGATCAAAACGATCGAGACCGGCGTATTTCAGATATTGTTCAGCCTTTACGCCGTTAAAGCCCACCCATGTATAAGTCCATGGGTTTTGGCTGTCGGCCTCGTAATACGTTACTATATTCGGGCATATAAGAAACCCTTGATTTTTATGCAAATGATATTCGTTACCATCAATAAAAAACCTTCCGCAGCCATCCAGTATATAATGTATCAAGAAATGGTCCCTTACAGCCGGACCATATGAATGTCCCGGTTGACATTGCTCTATACCACAGTGGTATACGCTCAGATCTATGCCTTCTTTGGTATCCGGAAAATATGAATCGTTCATACATTTCACCCCTTTCATATCTAACATTATACCATATTTTCATAGCATTGTATCATTCCATTTGTGTATATACAAGTTATAATTGAATTATGAAAATCAGAAAGGGGAATTCGATATGGCTAAAATAACATTTATGGGTGCTGGCAGTACTGTTTTCGCTAAAAATGTACTGGGCGACTGTATACTGACCCCGGCATTGCAGGATTCTGAGCTGGCTTTATATGACATCGATCTTCAGCGGCTCAGCGATTCCGAGAAGATGCTCAATAATATCAACGAAAACAATGGCGGACATGCCAGAATTGTAGCTTACACTGATCGCAAAGAAGCGCTAAAAGGTGCTGATTATGTGGTCAATGCCATACAAGTCGGCGGATATGAGCCCTGCACAGTAACCGACTTTGAAATACCGAAAAAATACGGTTTACGGCAGACTATAGGCGATACACTTGGTATAGGTGGTATTTTCCGTGCCCTTAGAACTATACCGGTTATGTTGGACTTTGCCAGGGATATGGAAGAGGTATGTCCGGACGCATGGTTCTTAAATTATACCAATCCGATGGCTATGTTGACAGGGGCTATGCTCAAGTCTACCTGCATAAAGACAGTGGGCTTGTGCCATAGCGTGCAGGGTTGTGTACCTGGTTTATTGAAGCCTTTGGGTATGGATCCCGAAGGTGTGCAGTGGAGGATAGCTGGCATAAACCATCAGGCATGGTTGTTGGAGATAACCAAAGATGGCAAGGATCTATATCCGGAAATCAAGGAAAAAGCCTTTTCACGTCCGACACCTCATAATGATATGGTACGCTATGAGATAATGAAGCAGTTTGGCTATTACGTAACCGAATCCAGTGAACATAACGCTGAATATTTACCTTATTTTATAAAAAACCGGAATCCTGAGCTCATAGAGCGCTTCAATATACCGCTGGATGAATATCCACGCCGGTGTGTGGAACAGATAAAACGCTGGGAAACCATGCGAGAGGATCTTGTGGAAAATAAAAATATAGAGCACAGCCGTACACACGAGTACGCTTCTTATATTATGGAAGCTATAGAAACCGATAAACCGTTCCGCATTCACGGTAATGTCATGAATACCGGCCTTATAACCAATCTGCCGCAGGATGCTGTGGTGGAGGTGCCGTGCTTAGTGGACAGAAATGGCGTTAATCCGTGCTATGTGGGAGAATTACCGCAGCAATTAGCCGCTATAAATCGCACCAATATCAACGTGCAACTTGTGACTATAGAAGCAGCTCTTACCCAAAAACGCGATTATATCTATATGGCTGCCATGCTGGACCCGCACACCGCTGCGGAACTTACTATAGATGAAATAAAGGCTATGTGCGATGATCTTATAGAAGCACATGGGGACTGGCTACCGAAGTATAAATAGAGATTCCTACTTGCAATAAGCCCAGCACATATGTTATGATATATGCGGATCGAGGTCATGGAGACCTTGTGGCAGCAAAGCTGCCTGTAATAAGATTGCCATGGAGGCAGTTTGGATGAGATATTCCAAGCTGCCTTTTTGTTATCATTTGAGGGAAGGGGACACATATATGCATATACCTGATGGTTTTTTGGATACTAAAACGATGATCGCTTCTGCGACGGTTAGCGTGGCAGTTATAGCCATTAATAACAGGAATATAAAACGCGCATTTGATGAACAGCCTGTTCCTTCGATGGGCATGATGACCGCGTTCGTATTTGTTGCGCAAATGCTCAATTTTCCCATAGCTCCCGGAGTATCGGGGCATCTTTTGGGTTCGGCGTTGGTCACGGCATTGTTTGGTCCGGCGGCCGGGATGACTATAATGACCGCAGTGGTAGCGCTGCAGGCGCTGTTATTTCATGATGGCGGGATTATGGCATTGGGGGCAAACGTGCTCAATATGGCCGTCCTGGGATGTTGGGGGGCTTATGCTGTGCAGCGTATTCTATTCGGCGGGAAAATCAGACCAGTCTCATTGTTTGCTAGCGGTTGGTTATCGATCGTGTTGACGGCATTTGCGGCATCCATAGAGCTCGGAGTATCGGCAACAGTGCCATTTAATGCCGTTGTATGGCCTATGCTGCTGTGGCACGCCATCATAGGAATAGTAGAAGGTGTCATTACGGCAGTGACTGTGCCATTCCTGGCAAAAGTAACGGCATTAAAGCCGTGGGGAAGGCAGGAGGTCGAGGGATCATGAGCAAATCAAAGAAACTGTGGCCATGGCTGTTGGTTGTCTTAATGTTAGTTTTAACACCGTTTGCTTCATCGTTTCCAGATGGCCTGGAAAGGGTGGCTGATGATCTTGGTTTTACATCCCTCGAAAAGAACGCTGGCGTATCGCTTATGCCAGATTATACAATACCTGTCATAGAAGATGGAGCAGCATCTACCATTATAGCTGGCATTATAGGGGCCATCATATTGCTGCTGATATTTTGGGCGGTAGATAAAGCTGTGCGCATTCATAAGCAGAATATGAGGTGATGTAAAAATGTTAGCCGTTTATGGTATAAAATAGCTCGTTTGCTATATCAGCGAATTCCTGCAGCGACAGAGTTTCAGCCCGGCGATTGCCGTCTATGTGTGCTCGTTCAAGAACGCGCTTTAGTCCGTCTTTGCCCAATGGATATCCAAGGCCTCCGGTCAGCGCATTAAATAGGGTCTTGCGCCTTTTACCGAAGGCAGCCTTTACAAGAGAGAAAAACATGCGCTCATCTTGGACATCTACAGCCGGCTTATCGCGTCTGTCTAGCCTAACTACAGCCGAATCTACGTCGGGAGATGGCAAGAAGTCAGATCGCGGTACCTCAAGTAATATCTGCGGTTCCATATAATATTGAACCGATATCGACAGCACCCCATAATCCTTTACTGATCCGCTTAATCGGCTGCCAGGCTGAGCTACAACCCTATATGCAACCTCTTTTTGCATCATAAGCACAGCCCTTTTGATCATGATATAGTCTTTTATAATATCCATGAGCACCGGTGTAGTGATATAATATGGCAGATTAGCCACCGCTACAGCCGATTTTCCTGCTAGGCATTCCTTTATTTCTTCAGCTACCATTGGATTTAAAAAATCACCTTCTATTATACTTACATTGCCTATATCCTGTAGCGTTTGTTTTAGCAATGGTATAATACGCTTGTCCACTTCCACTGCAGTAACATGAGCGGCTCGCTCTGAAAGTTTGACGGTCAACGTTCCTAATCCCGGCCCTATCTCTAATACCTCGTCCACGGCTGATATATCAGCTCCGTTTACTATAGCGTTCAATACTTCTTTGTTTATGAGAAAGTTTTGTCCCATTGCTTTATTAGGTTTAAAATTATGCTGGTCCATAAGTCTTTGTACATCAGACCGTGATGAAAGATCCTTTATTTTATTCACAGACTAGTCCCCTCTTTTAATGATTATAGATGGATAGTTGCATTATTAAGCGTTATTACAAAATTAAGGGAGTACATGCTGTACTCCCTATGTGTAGGTACGACGGCTTATTTGAGTATATACACTTTTACCGTCCTTCGGCCGAAAGCTCTGGCTTGGGATAGCGTTTCCATATATAGATCAATTTTGTTTCCTTTTATGGCTCCGCCTACATCAGCTGCTACTGCGAAACCATAACCCTCTACATATAGTCTAGTACCCAAAGGTATTATTCTCGGATCAACCGCTGCTATTCCTCGCCGCACGCTTTGCCCGGTGCTTGTTGTGTTGTTTACTCCATCATATCCGGCGGTATACGCCGAAGCGCTCATGGTCAACACTTTGCTGTAACGTATGGAAGCACCACGTGAGGTCACGAAGCTCTGTGCAGTACCGCGTTCTACTATTTTATTTTTGGGTTGTGCTACTACAGTTTCAGATGCTACCTTGCGCGAAACCTCTTTGCCATTTTCGTGTACAACTAGAATTTTTCGTTGTATGCGACCGTCTTGGCCTGCTTGGACTACCTTTTGTACACCTTTAGCCATGTCATGATTGTCTCGAATTATGGTTTTGTGAGGTATAGGTTCTTCAACGGTTTCATAAGTCTCATTTACTCGAACTATTTCTATCGTGGTGCCGCTCTTTATTGCAGCATTCAATCCAGGATTTACTTTGTCTTTTTGTGCGAGCTTTATGCCGGCATCGGCTAATACCTGGCTTACAGACGTGCATGTGGTATATATCTTTTTAACCTGAGCATCGGCCAATATGGTAACAGGCACAGCTCTAGTTATATTTACATATAAACCAGGATATATACTTTGATCTGCAGCAGGTTCTATATTATCCTCTTGTCTCACCGAAATACCGGCTTCTTTAAGCATATCATTTACTGAAGAAGCTGTAGTATAGATCGTTTTGATATGCCCGTTATCGTTGACCCTTACCAATGTAGCACGAATAACGCTTATGTCCATGCCGTCTTTTAATGTAGTATCCAGTGCAGGCACTACTTTATCAGCCGGCCCCAATGTTATGTCATATGCTTTCAGTAGTTGTTCTACTGTATCTTCCTTTGTTGCAATTGAGGCTTTGCGGCCGTCTACCATAACCGTCACATCTTTAGCCAGCACCTCATGTATAGAGCCGGCTGCGGCGATTACTGCCACTATTAGCAGTATACATATCATCCACGGCCGCAAAGGCCGTCGATGAAAGCTGCTATTTGATTCCATCGATTTATATCCTCCTTCTTAGTGAATCGCGGATTATGGATATTTTACACTCAAATATATAAGCTGTCAAATTTTTTGCCACTATATGGATGATATTTCAGGTAAAATATCACTCTTCTTTTATACTATGCGCTGGAGCAGCAAAACTTATACAAAAATCTTGCTATTTTTTAGCATTGACAAATTTGATATTTCGTATTATTATCTTATCTAGTAATTAATTCTTAATTAGAAGGTGATGTTGTGACTAAAGAGGAAGCTGTAAATATATTGCATGAGCATGGTTGTAAGCTTACCCCTCAGCGCGATATTATATTGAATACCCTGTTGTCTATAGATGGTTATACTACAGTTAAGGATATATACAGTAATATAAAAAAAGAACAGCCTTGTATAAGTCCCGATACCGTATACAGGAACCTTGAACTTTTATCATCCATAGGTATTTTAGATAAGACTAGTATGGGGCGCAGTATGGTATATGAGATGCATAGAAGTGCGCATACTCATATTATGAAATGCTTAATGTGCGGCAAAGTCGAAAGGCTAGATATATGTCCTTTGGATTACTGCTTAAACCGCATAAAAGACTTTCAAGTAGTGGAACATCACATAGAAATTTTAGGATACTGCAATAAATGCGCCGATAGAAAGGGATCTGATAGATGAAACGATTTATAGGGCTCGCCCTCATTGTGATATTAGCTTTGTCTTTTATGGGATGTAAGCGTCAATCGGTTGCTGATACCGGTAAGACGACGGTATATACTACTATATATCCTCTATACTTTATGGCCAAAGAAATAGGCGGCGATAGGATCGATGTTACCAACATAATACCGGCTGGCATAAGTGCGCACGAATGGGAACCAGGTACGCGCGATATGGCCCGCCTGTACGAAGCTGATTTGATAATATACATTGGATTGGATTTGGATTCGTGGATACTCAAAACTCAAAGCAGCGATTCAAATGCCATCTATTGTAAGGCCTCTGAAAACATAGAACCGATAAAAGAAGAAGGTAATACCGTAAACCCGCATGTATGGCTATCGCCTAAAAATGCCTTGATAATGGCGGACAATGTAAAGAAGGCATTGGTCGACGTGAACCAAAGCGATAGCGCATATTTTGAAGCAAATTATAATGCGCTCAGACAACGATTAGAAGAACTGGATAGACAATACAGTGAAACTCTGAGCAATGTTCCTAGGAAATCATTTGTTGTATATCACAAGGCTTTCAGTTATATGGCTCGGGATTATGGGTTGGAAGAGATAACTGTTATAGGGTTGGATGATGAGCAAGAGCCCAGTCTTGCTCAGATAAGCCGAGGTATAGATTATTGTAAGGCTAACGGGATCAAATACATATTTGCCGAACCGTTGGTTACATCTAAGCCCATGCAAACCATAGCTGCCGGAGCCGGTGCGCAAATATTGACGTTGAATCCTCTGGACGGATTAACTGAGGAGGAAGAAAAAAACGGGGATGATTACATCTCCATAATGCAAGAGAACCTAAAGAACTTACAGAAAGCTTTGGAGTAAATATATGAGCAGCGCAATTGAAATCAGCAATGTGACATTTGCCTATGAAGATAAAACTGTATTGGAGAATATCTCATTGACGATAGAACAAGGGGAATTCAGCGCCATAATAGGCCCGAATGGTTCCGGCAAAAGTACGTTGATCAATATAATGGTAGGCCTTTTAACGCCAAATAGCGGTGGCGTGCGAATAGCATGGCATAATATAGGTTATCTCCCACAACGTTCCTTCGCGTTTAATCAGGCATTTCCGGCTGATGTCAAAGAAGTGGTATCCATGGGCTTATACACGAAGGTGGGCTTGTTCCGCCGCTTGAAGAAATCAGATTGGGAAAAAGTGTATGACACATTAGAGTTGGTGGATATGTTGGATTATAAAGACAAGCTAATAGGGCACTTGTCGGGCGGACAGCAGCAGCGCGTATTCATCGCGAGAGCACTGGTTTCCGATCCGCAGATACTTTTTTTGGATGAGCCTACTGTAGGAGTAGATGCTAAATCCCAGCAAGCCTTGTTTGATCTTTTGGAGAAACTTAATAAAGAACGAGGTATAACCATAGTTATGGTAACTCACGATGTATGGGCTATCACGGATAAGGTAAGTCGCGTTATATGCATGGGCAATGGTCATATATATCCAAACTGCTCTTTGGATAACATGGATGCCCATATGTTGAGCGAACTCTATGGATATCCTATAAAGCTTGAATCCCATGCGCACAGGAGTTAAAAAATGGAAGTATTTACATATGATTTTATGATAAGGGCATTTATAGCCGGTACTATTATTGCTGTTATATGCCCGTTGGTCGGCAATTTCCTCGTATTAAGGAGATTATCTCAGATAGGCGATACTTTGTCTCACCTGGCATTAGCTGGAGTGGCGGGCAGCACGCTGATAGGGATAAACCCGACCATAGGTACTGTAGTTTTCGTTCTTGCCTCATCCCTGGGCATAGAACGTCTACGTAGGGCATATGCGCGCTATTCTGAGATATCCATAGCGGCCGCCACCTTCGGCGGCATGGCATTGGCCGCCATATTATTCAGTCTTTCCAAGGGCAGTAGCATGAATATAATGGGATTTCTTTTCGGTAGCCTCGTATCTGTGACGCGAAACGATATAATCACAATATCGGTACTTGGGTTTATGGTAGTTGCTGTTGTATATCTACTTTTCAAAGAGCTCCTCTTTATAACATTCGATGAAGATGCAGCTGCTATATCAGGCATACCTGTAAATGCAATAAATGCACTGTTCACGGCTATGGTAGCTGTAACAATAGCTTTATCCATGCGTGTTGTAGGAGCTTTGCTGGTGTCCGCACTTATGGTGATACCTGCGGCCACTGCATTGCGCATAGCTAAAAGTTTTAAACAGACCATCGCATATTCTATAATATTCTCATTTTCATCGGTATTCTCAGGAATATTTTTGTCCTATTATTTAGACTTATCGCCAGGCGGCACTATAATAGCTATTTCGCTTATAATCATGATTGCCGTCAATATTATGAAACGGCGTTAACAGTTCTGTTACCGGCTCAGCAAAACACACATTTGTCAATTCACGCCTTGCATAATATAATATGCAGTATAAAGTTGAAATAAAGGAGGCGTTGCAATATGTTAAATGAAATTATCGATATATGGAAGCCGTATAAATATGATGGTGAGGGACCGGATGGTTTCCGTCCCACTATGACTACATATATATTGGCGGGACAGCGTAAGCGAGGGGCCGTGCTGATATGTCCTGGTGGCGGTTATGCTTTTACATCGGACAGAGAGGCCGAACCAATAGCTTTGCAATTCAATGCCGCAGGCTTTCATGCCTTTGTCTTGTATTACAGTGTAGCTCCGAGAAGGCATCCTCAACCGCTGTTGGACTTATCGCGTGCTATGTGCATTATAAAGGATAACGCAGAAGAATGGAATATAGATGCAGACGAAATCGCTGTTTGTGGTTTTTCCGCTGGGGGTCATTTGGCTGCCAGTCTGGGAGTGCATTGGTCTGAACCGTATTTGAGTGGGCTAGATGGCATAAAAGAGGGTATGAACAGGCCGGATGCGTTGATACTGGGTTATCCGGTTATAACGTCCGGACAATTCGTGCACAGAGGTTCTATAGAAAATCTCATTGGTAGTGATGCCGATAAAAGTTTGCTCAATGAAATGTCCTTGGAACTGCAGGTAAATGACAAAACACCGCCTGCGTTTATATGGCATACTTATGCGGATGATGCTGTGCCTGTAGAAAACAGCATGTTATTTGCGCAGGCCATGCGTAAGCATAATATACCCTTTGAACTTCATATCTTTCCCGATGGCCCTCATGGATTATCATTGGCGACTGAAGAGACCGCTGCCGAGAATATGGGCGCCTATCCTCATGTCGCCGCGTGGATGAAGCTGTGCGAGGAATGGCTGACCGAAATCTTCGAAAATAAAACATGAATCGACTCTCTAATAACTTTTTTTGCCATATAATTTTTCTGCTGTTGACAGCGTATGGCTACGGATAGTATAATAGATAACGTGAACACAGAGTTGCAAAAGCGGAGGGAGGGAAACGAATGGCCTCAGAAATAGTGGTAGGCGAAAATGAAAGCTTGGACAGCGCATTAAGGCGTTTTAAGAAGGAATGTGCTAAGGCCGGTGTACTGTCGGAGATAAGGAAAAGAGAACATTATGATAAGCCGAGCGTAAAGAGAAAGAAGAAGTCTGAAGCGGCTAGAAAGAGGAAATATTAATGGAAGGGGATATGCGCAATGTCCCTTAAAGAACAGTTGCTTAAAGACATGCAATCTGCTATGAAAAGCAGGGATAACCTCCGCAAGACCACCATAAGCATGGCTAGAGCGGCCATATTACAGGTAGAAAAAGATAAGCAGATTCAATTGGATGATGATGGCGTAATAGATGTCTTGGCAAAAGAAATAAAATCCAGGAAGGATGCTATACCTGAATTCGAGCGGGGCAACCGACCGGATCTGGTACAAAAGCTGGAGGCTGAAATAGCTATCTTAAACGAGTATATGCCTAAGCAACTTTCACCTGAGGAGATAAACCGTTTGATCGATGACGCTATAGAAGAGGTAAACGCTCAGAGTGTCAAGGATATTGGCGCTGTTATGAAGACGCTGATGCCGCGTATCAGAGGACGGGCCGATGGGGCGATCGTAAATCAAATGGTTAAAGCTAGATTACAATAAAAGGGGACCTGTTTACAGGTCTCTTTTTATATAGATAGATGTGTTTTATTCTAATTGTAATGAGGGATGATTATTGGATAGCAAAAAATTTACCATAGTCACATACGGTTGTCAAATGAACGAACATGATTCGGAGAAAATGGCCGGTATTCTCAGCGATATGGGTTACGAATGGACAGAGGATAAAGCGGAGGCCGATGTAATACTATTCAATACCTGCTGTGTGAGGGAACATGCAGAGCAGAGGGTATACGGCAATATAGGCATGCTCAAGCCTCTTAAACAGGTCAATCCTGATCTTATAATAGGCGTGTGCGGCTGTATGATGCAGCAGGAAGGAATGGCGCAAAAGTTGGCTCAGACATTTCCTTTTGTCGATATAATATTCGGCACACACAATCTGAATGAGCTGCCCAAGCTGATAGATGAGGCTAAAGCTTCGAAATTTACCGTTGTGGATATACACGAGCAAGATCATGAATTCGATGAGTCTATGCCTATAAGGCGTGCCAGCAAAGTATCGGCTTGGGTAACAGTGATGTACGGATGCAATAATTTCTGTACCTATTGTATAGTGCCGTACGTACGCGGCCGTGAACACAGCCGCCGGGCAGATGATATCGTAAATGAAGTAAAAGAGTTGGCCGATCAGGGTTATAAGGAGATAACGTTGCTGGGGCAGAATGTCAACTCCTATGGCAAAGATTCTGACGAGAAAGTGGAGTTTGCCGATTTGCTTAGGATGCTCGATGATATAGAAGGTGTAGAGCGTATAAGATTTACGACTTCTCATCCAAAAGACCTTTCGGATAACCTCATTTACGCCATGCGGGACTGCAAGAAAGTATGCCATCAACTGCATCTACCGGTGCAGTCGGGCAGCACTCGGATATTAAGGCGCATGAACCGCCATTACACGAAGGAAGGCTATTTGGAATTGGTGGAGAAGATAAAGGCCAATATACCGGATATAGCGCTCTCTACGGATATAATAGTAGGCTTTCCCGGGGAAACCGACGAGGATTTCGAGGATACGCTGGATGTGGTACGTCGGGCGCAATATGATTTGGCCTATACGTTTATATATTCGAAGCGTAGCGGCACGCCTGCGGCAAAACTGGAAGACCCAACGCCGAGGGAGATTAAGCAGCAGCGCCTGCAGCGTCTTATAGATCTGCAAACCGCTATTACGCGTGAGAAAAATCAACGCTTAAACGGTGCGGTGGTGGAGGTATTGGTCGAAGGGCCCAGTAGAAACGGTAAGGGCCAGATGATGGGCAGGACTGCCGGCAATAAAGTAGTTAATTTCGAAGGAGATGCATCGTTGATCGGCAAGTTGGTCGATGTACTCATAACAGAGCCGTCTACATGGTTTTTGAATGGCCGATTGATGAATGTCAAATAAAGGGGATGATGCTTGATGGCCTCGCTTACGCCTATGATGCAGCAATATCTGCAGTTAAAGGAACGCTATAAGGATTGCTTATTGTTTTTCCGGCTGGGGGACTTCTATGAGATGTTTTTCGATGACGCTGTGTTGGCTTCTAAAGAGCTGGAGCTGACGCTTACCGGTCGTGATTGCGGCATGGAAGAGAGGGCGCCCATGTGCGGCGTGCCATATCATGCTGTCGATACCTATATAGCACGCCTGGTGGAGAAAGGTTATAAAGTCGCCATATGCGAACAGATGGAGGACCCTGCGTTAGCCAAAGGGTTGGTGGAGCGCGATGTCATACGCATAATCACGCCGGGGACCATAACAGATGGTTCTATGCTCGATGAAAAGGAGAACAACTATCTCTTGTGCGCTCATGTTAACGGCGATAACTGCGGCATAGCCTTTGTGGATATATCGACCGGCCGGTGCAGCATAACGCAGTTACAGACGGCTGGCCTAGCAGATGAATTGGCGCGCATACAGCCTGCCGAGATGATGGCCAACGAGTCTTTCTTTGATCGGTCCGGTATGCCCAAGACTGTTCAGCAGCGCCTAGATATAAAGCCGGGACATTGCAGTGTTGAATTTGACGATGCCGATAAGGCCTATGCCATGTTGGAAGCCAATATGAGCGCCGATGTTTTGGATTACGTATCCAAAGAGGAAATGCCGCAGGCGGTATGCGCCCTGGCATCGCTCATATCATATCTTATAGAAACGCAAAAGACCGCTCTTGCCAATATAGGCGGGATAGAAGTTTACCATATTCAGCAATATATGATACTCGATGCGGCTACCCGCCGCAATCTCGAATTATGTGAGACAATGCGCAGCGGCAGCCGCAAGGGCACGCTTATGTGGGTGCTGGATCATACGTCTACGGCTATGGGTGGGCGTATGCTCAAATCCTGGATAGAGCAACCCCTTTTGAACATAAATGCATTGAATGAACGTCAGGAGGCCGTGGAGGCCATGGTAAATCAGCCGTTGTGGAAGGATGATATAAAGGAGGCCTTATCCGGCATATACGATATAGAGCGGTTGATGAGCAAAGCGGTATATGGCAATATAAATGCCCGCGACCTTATAGCGCTCAAACAGTCATTGAACAGATTGCCGCGTTTGAAGGAGCTCGCGCTACAAGGCAAGGCAGCGCGGTTGAAAACGTTGGGGCAGCGCATAGATGTTATGGATGACATCTATACCCTTGTAGATAAGGCTATAGCTGATGATCCGCCTTTATCTGTAAAAGATGGCAATATAATAAAAGATGGTTATGACCAGTCGGTCGATGAATTGCGCGACATATCGCATAATGGCCGTCAATGGATAAGTCGCCTGGAACAGCAGGAACGCGACAGAACTGGCATAAAGTCGCTTAAAGTCGGCTACAACAAGGTATTCGGTTATTATATAGAAGTAACTAAATCGTATTACGATATGGTACCGGCCGATTATATACGCAAGCAAACGCTGGCCAATGCCGAGCGCTATATCACGCCGGAATTGAAGGAGATGGAGAATAAGATACTCAGCGCATCAGAACGTTTGATGGCCTTAGAGTATCAGATATTCGTCGATATACGCGATACGGTGGTGGGGCATATAAAGCGCGTTCAGCAGACCGCATCTGCAGTAGCCGAGCTGGACTGTCTGTGTTCGCTGGCCGATGCTGCCATTGAAAATCATTATGTGCGGCCGGTGTTAAATGAAGGGCAGCGTATAGTGATACAAAATGGCAGACATCCCGTGGTGGAGAAGGTGTTGCCGCCTCATACATTTGTACCCAACGATACGCTGCTCGATAATGGCGAGGATATGGTATGTATAATTACCGGTTCCAATATGGCAGGCAAAAGCACATATATGCGACAGGCAGCGTTGATAGTGCTTATGGCTCAGATAGGCAGCTTTGTGCCGGCTGATATGGCCGAAATAGGTATAGTCGATCGCATATTCACGCGGGTGGGGGCGTCGGATGACCTGTCTACCGGCCAAAGCACATTTATGGTGGAGATGACCGAAGTAGCCCATATACTCCATAATGCCACCGCAAAAAGCCTACTCATATTGGATGAGATAGGCCGTGGAACCAGCACGTTCGACGGCTTAAGTATAGCATGGGCCGTTATAGAATATGTGGCTGACCCTGGGCGCTTAGGCGCCAAGACCCTCTTTGCTACTCATTATCATGAGCTTACCGAGCTTGAGGGCAGATTGGCGGGCGTTAAGAATTATTATATATCCGTGAGAGAACATGGTGATGATGTCATCTTCTTAAGAAAGATAATGCGTGGGGGCAGCGGCAGGAGCTTTGGTATACAAGTCGCCAGGCTGGCCGGTTTGCCACAGGGTGTCATAGACCGTGCTAAGGAGATACTGGATATATTGAATGCCTCCGATATAAATAAAAAATCAATAAGCGGTAATATACTGGGCGTTAAAGATAGACCCAAGCTTAAGTTGAAGCAACAAATGGATATATTCTCTTATAAAATAGACGGTATAATGGCGTATATAAAAGGATTGGACGTAAACTCAATGACGCCTATAGAGGCTTTGAATGTTCTGCACGATATACAGAGCCAGGTGTTGGATATATATGATAAAAAGGCGGGTGAGGCGCTATAGCACATATTCATGTGCTGGATCAGGATACGCGTTCCAAAATAGCTGCTGGTGAGGTAGTGGAACGCCCTGCTTCGGTGGTAAAAGAATTGGTGGAAAATTCTATAGATGCCGCTGCCACGGCCATTACTGTGGAGATAGAAAACGGGGGCATGACTCTTATACGTGTTACCGATAACGGCGAAGGCATGGAGCGGGAGGACGCTGTTTTGGCTTTTGAACGCCATGCTACCAGCAAGATAGCTCGAGCCGACGACCTTGAGGCTATATTTACGCTTGGTTTTCGGGGAGAGGCGCTGGCCAGCATAGCGGCTGTGTCTAAGGTCAGAATGGAAACGGTAAGGCAGGGCTTTGCCGAAGGGACATTTGTGGAAATCGAGGGCGGTAAGCTCATATCTCAAGGAGTAATAGGCAGGCCGGGAGGTACTTCCGTAACGGTATCTGACCTGTTCTACAATACTCCTGCGCGGCTTAAATATGTAAAAAGTCCTAAGACCGAAGCGTCGCGCATAAAGGATATCATTGACAGATTTGTACTAGGATACCCGCATTTATCATTCAGATATTTGAGTGCCGGCAAGCAGGTGCTGTATTCGCCGGGTACCGGCCATCTCAATGAGGCCATGGCAGCCGTATATGGTCATGAAACAGCTAAAAAGATGATATCTGTGCGATACGAATGGGAAGGTATAGAGATAAACGGTTATATAGGCTCTCCTGATACAGCCCGAGCCAACCGAGCATTTCAAACGTTTTTTGTAAACGGTCGGTATATACATTCGCCGCTTCTGTCCAGAGCATTGGAAGAGGCCTTCAGCACGCTCATAATGGTCAACCGTTTTCCTATGTGTGTCATCAATATAGCACTGGATCCGCATGATGTGGATGTAAACGTACACCCTGCCAAGACCGAAGTGCGTTTTACAGATGATAGGCGGGTAGCTGCGGTCTTTTTCCATGCCATAAAGCGGGCACTGACTGGCGACGGTATATCGAGTGAACAGGATAATGGTATTATTGAACCTGCGCGAGAAGATGGACGACAAGCCGAGACGAAGAGAAACCCTGATCGGCAGCCCATGCTGCCATGGGTAGACAACGGCCGTTCCTATCATCAACAGAATTTTGCATCCATAGATAAGGTTAACGATGACAGAGGAGCTTATGAGGCGCCCTCTATTCGCGTAATAGGCGTGCTGTTTTCCACATATTTATTGATAGAGAAAACCGACCAACTTTATATTATAGATCAACATGCGGCTCATGAACGCATATTATACGAGCAATATATGGATATGCTGCAAAAGCAGCATTTAGAACTCCAATATCTGGTTTCACCGTTGGTGCTGGACATTATGCCTCAGGAGCGGCAGCTCCTGGAGGATAATATGGAGCTATTGCGCTCGATGGGTTTTGAAATAGATGAATTCGATTCCGATACCTATGTATTGAGAGCGGTGCCGGTGTTATTCGGCCAGCCCAGGGCCGAAGGCCTATTGAAGGATATAATAGATGGTATGAGGTTATTCGATGCGCACAGCCCTTACGACTATCGCCGCGAAGAGGTTATGATGATGGCCTGTCGGAGTGCTGTTAAAGCGCATGACCGTTTGGATCAATCCCAAATAATACGTCTTGCGGGCGAGATATTATCTGGCAACGTGCCGCCTACCTGCCCGCATGGGCGTCCCATAGTGCGCAGCGTAAGCAAATACGAGTTGGAGAAGATGTTCAAGAGGGTTCAATAATGCAAAAACCGTTGATAGTTATAGTGGGACCTACCGCTGTGGGAAAGACCGACGTTGCCATAGAAGTCGCGCAAAGGATAAATGGTTCTATTATATCGGCCGACGCGACACAGGTATATAAGTATATGGATATAGGTTCGGCCAAACCGACGCCGGAGGAGCGAAAGGGTATACCGCATTATATGATAGATGTGGTAACGCCCGATGAGGCTTTTAGCGTTGCGCTATTCCAACGCATGGCCGAACAATGCATAGATGAAATAATAGCGCAAGGACGCATGCCTATGCTGGTGGGGGGCACAGGATTGTATATAAATTCTATGGTATATAATCTGGATTTCAGCGAAGGCACGCCTGATGCGGAATTGCGGGAAAATCTGCGGCATAAAGCTCAGGAATACGGGGCCGATGCCTTATACAATGAATTGGCCGACGTTGATCCTGATGCGGCAGCAAGAATAAGCCGCAATGATCTCAAACGGATAATACGGGCGCTGGAGGTATACTATAAGACAGGACGGCCGATATCGTATTATCAACAGCGTTCGAAAAGCGTGCCGCCGCGTTATAATGCTATTATGATCGGCCTCACCATGGACCGCCAACGTCTTTACAGCAGGATAGAGCAGCGCGTCGACGCCATGATGGAAAAAGGGCTGCTCGAAGAAGTAAAGTGGCTTAAAGCTAACGGCTATGCTGATAATCCGGTGGCTATGCAGGCAGTCGGCTATAAAGAGCTGTTAGCGTACTTGAAGGGATTATGCACATTGGATGAGGCGGTTATGCTGATAAAGCGCAACACGCGCAGGCTGGCCAAGCGCCAATGGACATGGTTTAACAGGGATAAAAATGTACGTTGGTTTAATACAGATGAGTTTGAATCAAAAGACGAACTGGTGGAGCACATCTTAGAATATATCGTTTGAATATCGGTAAAATACCCTTCTTTTAACTATATCCCTGAGGCAGTGAAATTTTTATGTAAAGTATATCCCATTTTATATCCTGATGCATATATATATATTAGATATACTGCTGGATCGAGTAATACCCTCCCGTTCCTTTAACATGACAGCGGTATATCTAATTTATGATGATAGGTGATGAGAGTATATGCCAAATAATCTTGTATTCAACAATGTGGCCAGCCAATTGCAGACCACTATTAATGGTGTGGATGGCGGCGGTATTGTCAGACCTATATTAACCGCTGTGGATGGCCGATTGGATCTGGGCTCTGTAACGGTGACTGCGGCAGCCTTCGATATACGTCCGCTGACAGCTACCGATGTGGTGACAGTGACGGCTATCGACTTCGATATACGTCCACTGACAGACGCTGATGTGGTGACGGTGACGGCTACCGACTTTGATATACGTCCACTGACAGACGCTGATGTGGTGACAGTGACGGCTACCGACCTCGATATACGTCCGTTGACGGCTACTGGAGATAGCGTAGGGCTTGGCGCTAGGGCTTTTACCGAAACCAATACTACTATAGATGGGTTGGTAGGTACTGGTACGGTGTTGCAGACAGACACCTCGCAGTATTCGCTGTATAGTTTTTATGTCAACAATACCGGTGATGCTGCCATAACGGTTCAGCTGCAAATAAGCCCTACCGAGGCAGACGACTACTTTGTCGATGACGGCAGCGGCCCTGTAAGCGTAGCGGCCGGTGAAAAAGCGGTATTGGTGGCGAAGAATTTCCTGCGTTATACGAGGGTTTATTATGATAGCGGGGCAGCCACCGCTACGGCCGCGTTTTATTTTAATGGTCAGGTTTAATCACTTAATAAAACGGTTTCCCATATAGTATAAAAAGAGGATAAATTCACTTTCAGGGGATAGCTTTTATCCCCTGAAGGATTTGTTGGGGGTTTATTTATGTCAAAGCCATTAATAAGCCTTTGCATGATAGTAAAGGATGAACAGGATAATCTTGCCAGGTGCCTTACCAGCGTTAAAGATGTTGTTGACGAAATGATCGTAGTAGACACCGGTTCTTCGGACACCACCATAAATATAGCCAGGGACTTTGGATGTAAAGTATATCAGGTGCCTTGGAACAATGACTTCAGCCAAGCGAGAAATGTAGCTATGGATAAAGCCAATGGGGAATGGATATTGCTTATGGACGCTGATGAGGAGTTGGTTGAAGAGGATTGCCAAAAAGTAATCGCTCTGACGCATGAAGATGCCGAAGGTTATTTCTTTCAAGTTCTGAGTTATATAGGGGAGTACGCCGGTCCCGATGTGGTCAGCAACCTGAACCTGAAATTAGTGCGAAATTCCGAACAATACAGATTTATGGGTGCTATACACGAACAATTGGCCTCTGTGATCACGCGTGTTAATCCGGAGGCTAAGCTTAAAATATCCGATGTAAGGGTATACCATTACGGTTATTTGCGCTATAATGTGGAAAAACAGCATAAAAGGCGGCGAAATATAGCCATATTGGAAGAACAGTTAGTACGTTATCCGGGCGAAACGTTTATTGTGTATAATCTTGGTAATGAATATTTTGCTTTAGGCAACTATGAGAAGGCTTTAAATTTATATAAGGAGGTTCTTAAAGATTTAAACCCTCATCTGGGCTATGCATCCAAGATATATATACAAGCGACATTATGCTTGCAAAGGTTGGGTAGATATGGTGAAGCTTTGAAGATAATTCAAAGAGGGCTTAAAGATTTCCCGAAGCTTACAGATCTCGTATATATTAAGTCGGATATATATCATCAGTTAGGTCTGTATTCTCAAGCTTTAAGGGGATTTAAACAGTGCGTCGACATGGGCGAGGCCCCACTGCTTTATGCATTTTTGCTCGGCGTCGGAGGATATCGTTCTTATGCCGCCATGGGTCAAATATACGAGGAGCTTAAGGACTATGAGATGGCATATAAGCATTATATTTATGCCCTGCAGCAGAAACCAGATTTTCTTGGACCTATCTACCGAATAGGACATATATTATTCTTGCTGCTGGAGCCTGAGCAGGCATTGAATAAATTAGAACAATATTTTGACAGTACGGCTAATTCGAAGCTGATTTTAGCAGATATACTACTTTGCGAGCATCGATACGATATGTCTATCGATTATATCGAAAAAGCTGCTCAAGATATAGAGCTTTCTCCTAAATTCCTTTATCTGAAAGCGCAGTGCCTCATGTACTTGGATAGGTTTGAAGAGGCTTACAGATGCTTGATCGATATACCGGCCGATATACCGTATTATACTGCGGCATTGAAGGATATAGTATGGTGTTTCTGGATGCAGCAGCAATGGGAGGATGCCGAAGTAGCCATATATTTTATGGAACAGCAATCGCTGCCACGCCACATTATAGATGTGTATAAGGCGTTTTTTGCCATCTTAAAGCAGAGCGATGCGATACAGGCATTGTCCGGTGGCAACGAGTCGTCTCGTGAATATGAAAAAATCATCTTTGAAATACTGGATAGGCTGTTGGGCTTTAAAAGGTTTGAGTTGTTTGAACGCGCCCTCAATTTGCTTAACCTTATAGATAGCGACGACGTGTTGATGCAACTCGGTAAGCTTTATTATAGGTACGGCTATAACGTTTTAGCGAGAGAAGAGCTGTTGCGTTCCATAAAGGCTTTTGAGGTTTACGACGGCGAGAGCCTGGATATGCTTAAATCGTTGCTTGGACAAAAGGCTTAGGGTGTTGAGATATGCCGAGTATTATAATACAGCCTTCATTAAAGGATGCCGGGCTGGAGGTAGCTAGGCCGAATACAAATACAGGTGGGGATCAAGTTATATGGACGGGGCTATATTATCCGCCGTCGCGTTATCGCCTTTTGATCCAGTTTGATCTATCCGTATTGCCGGCTGATACGTGGATAACAGCGGCTGTGATGCGACTCTATGTGGCTGAGGTCACTAGAGTGGATATAAAAGGCATATTCACGCCTTATAGGGTTACCGCGTTATGGAATGAGGTGACCGTAACCTGGAATAATCAGCCGTCATTTGATCCGACTATATATGGAAGCCAGTCCATCGTGCTTGGCCCGGGCTGGTACGAATGGGATGTGACGGCGCTGGTAAGAGGTTGGTATATGGGCTTATATCCCAACTACGGTTTGTTGCTCAAAAGCGACGAGTCGACACAGTTTGAAACCAAGCGGGTATATAGCAAAGAGGCTACAGATGACCCGATGCTGCGCCCTATACTGGAGGTCAGCTATCAATCCGTTATTTCTGTAAATCTGGCTCAGCGTGCTTTTACCAATGTATATTTATCGACAGATAGCGGCGATGAATGGCGATATTCGGAGGCCTTTGACGTATCGCAGCAGAGCATTGTCACGGTTTTTATAAAAAATGACGGTGCTAACGATGCCATGGTTAAGCTACAGATAAGCCCCGACGACAGCTCATATATAGATGACAGCGATGAGGATGTCTTAGCGCCGGGCATGATGAAAGCCATGGTGCCTACACGTTTTGGGCGATATCTTCGCGTCGCATATCGGTCGGTGAATATAGCCGAATCCACATCGTTGCATATATGCTATCAGGCTCAACTATAGAGCCTGTATGCCATCCCTCCTTTTACATATACGATTAGGAGGGGAAATATGCATACAATTATATATCCGCCTACTATAGATTATTACTGGCTCTACCAACGGCCGCAGCAATTATTAAAATATTTATGCCGAACTGGTGAATATAGGGTGATTTTTTATAATGCCCCAGTTTGTATACCTCAACATGAACCCATACAGGAAGTGGAGCCCAATTTCTATGTATGTACCAAAAAGGTGAGTATAAATATAGGCAAACTGGAAGAACGACCAATATTATGGATAACTTATCCGCCAAATATAAAATATATAGACAAATTGCGCGAGCGATTGGTGGTATTTGACGCTATAGATGATGCCAGCGAGGATTTTGCAGGATGGGCCCATGGTATACCGGAGTTGGTGCGGCGTGCTGATGTGATATTTGCGACGTCTAAAAAACTATGTGATGAATATAAGACACGCCATCCGCACGTTTATCTATGCCCAAACGGGGCCGATTATGATCATTTTGCATCAAATGGTAAAAACCCTAGGCCTGGTGATATGCCCAATGGAGAAAGACCTGTGATAGGGTACAGCGGTGCCATTGCTTCCTGGCTGGACTGGCAGCTTATAAAATCCGTGGCCGATAGATGCAAACAATGGGATTTTGTCTTTATAGGCCCTTTGTATTTTAATTTTTCCGATGTGGCGCACGGTAGCAATATATATTACCTTGGGAGAAAGGCGTATGAAGAGTTGCCATGCTATATAAACTGCTTTGACGTGTGCGTGATACCGTTTCGCAAGAGCGGCATGACCGATGCGGTAAATCCGGTTAAATTATATGAGTATTTAAGCGCCGGCAAGCCTGTGGTGAGTACCGATATATATGAATTGGAGGATATACCTTTTGTGTCGGTTTCCAAAAATACAGACGAATTTGTTAAAAATATAACTTATTGGATTGAAAGCAATGATGAGGAGCATGTAAAGCAACGGAGGGAATTCGCAAGGGCTAATTCATGGGCCGAAAGGGCAAAAAGGGTATCGGATGTTTTAGACGGTATGATTCGGAGGTGAACTTTATGATGGACCGCGTGGTGGTCGTGCGTTCAAGGCAACAGGCTTTTGCCCTGGAAAACTATCTTTTTTCCAGGGGTATAAAAGCAGCCATTGCTTCTACGCCGGTAGGTTTGGGTAAAGGTTGCAGTTTATCTTTATGGTTTTACGCCAAGGACACCTCTCTTGTAGCATCGGCTATAAAGGCATTGGGCATAGAGATAATAGGTATTTACCAAAAAGACAACTTAAATCGCTGGTTTAAGGTATCATATTGATAACCATTTTCTCAATAGAGCTATTACTCCTTTCTTATGCAAAGTTTTGGCCTTTATGTCGTTATTAAGCTGTTCCAGCGGTTCTATGGCATCGAGAATTTGCTGATATTGCCGGTCTGCGTTTACCAATAATTGAAGCAGATCGGCTTGTCGCGTTTTTATTTCGTTTACTTGTGCCGATATCCTTTCCATGACCATATCTATGACTATGGTGTCATCCAAAGCGCTTGCTCGTATCTGTTTATCCTCCGATAGATATTCATGCGTTTGCTGATACGATATGGGCGGGACGGAGTTTATTGTGCCGTTCATATATCCGTAAACAAGGTTCAAATACGGCAGATTTTTGTCTATATATGCAAAATATTCGATCTGAGTGTTTTCCGGTAAATGTACCGTATCGTTATACTGCCATGTGTTCCCGCTGTCGTCCGAGCAGGCGCTATATATATCCCCGCCGTTTAACCACGTAATCCATAGCTTTTGGTCAGCGTAGGATATAATGGGACGCATGGCATCGATGCCTTCAGGCGATATAACGCTTGATTTTTTTATAACCTTGTTTTTTTCTCTGTCTAAATCTATAGAACCATACTCTACGCATATATGGTTTTTATATACGTTATTCCATACAATATGCATCATATTGCCATGTATCAAAAAGGCAGGATAGCCCGGACTTTTGTCACCTGATGTGATGGCTTCGGGTGACGACCATATCCCGAATTCATTATCGAAACCCGCATGATATATAGCGTAGCTCTTTTGATCCTTATCCCGGTATATTATATGTATATTGCCGTTGAGGTCAAAATCCACCTGAAACTGGCTCATAAGACGGCCGAGATTGATATGACCTATTTTAAGCGTCTTCCATTGACCATTATGCCAGAAGTAATGGTACAACGTCCAGTCGATGCTGTTGTATAGATTGCCCATGGCGAAAAATACATGTATGTCTTTGCCTAGGAGTTTTATCACTGGATACTTTATAGAATAACGCGAAGGCTCGTATTTTGTAAGCACTTGTTTATCCCACTGTTGCCCGGCGAAATGAAAGTACAGTATTTCCCCCGACGATGATTGACATATAAGATGTATATGACCTTTAACATCTACATCAGCTGAAAATCCCGGCGGCACGTCTTGAATAATAGTCCCGGCTTGTGCCGATAATTGGCCATTATCCACAGACCGGTATTCCAAACGATTTTTATCGCTGTAGATATACCATAACCGGTCATCGGTTTTTATTAGGGCTTTGGTGACATTCTGTATCCCCATGCTGATTTCCTCCTCTCTTGCTTATGCGACGTGAATAAGTAATCACATAAGAATTATATGTGAATAAGCGAAGATTTAGGATAAATTTTGTAACACTTATATGCTTGGCGGAGTATATTAATCATAGAAAACATAATCCATAAAGGGAGGGTATAATACATGCCTGATAAAAACGATTTATTTACTATTATGCAGGAACCCTACGAGGGGCTTCCAACAGAATGCATAATAGCGGATAAAGTATATGATTCATGTTTCCAGAGGGAATGTGAGCCGGCTGTCAGTCTGGCGCTCCCAACCGGAGGTCCCTTCACCTATCTTTATACTCGATTTGAATCGGGTTTTATAGTAGATGGGACGCTCACCATAACCCCAATAGCCGGTAGGCCTAACTTTGCAAGGGTACGCTTTGTATTCCGGGTACCGTTTACGGCAGTATTGCGCGATGACTGCGCCTGCCCGGCGACTAATATCGAGCTGAACGGTTCAGTGGATTTCAGCAAGGATATCGCTATGTATATACCGACGTCATCCGATGAATTCAGCTTTGATATCGTTATAGAGACTCGTTCTCAGGTATTGAGGGCCGAGATGGTAAACGGCAGTCTGATATTGGCCATAGGTGTGTTTGTGGTTATCAAAGTGGTAGGTAAAGTCCAATTGCTGGTTGTAGCCACTGGTTTCTGCCCGGCACCGAGAGAATGCGAGGAGATATCGCCGGAGGATATTTGCGCCGATTTTATGACGCAGCCATTACCGCCTTTCTTCCCGCCGCAATTTACCGGAGAACCGTACGAAGAGGCATAATGGAAGGTCTCAAAGGCGGAAAGGGTGCTTTCCGCCTTTGAGCGATTATCTGCCTATAAACATTTCTACCACTATTTTACTGCCTTGATAGTTTACTATACCTACGCCTACATGCGTAAACGTGCCGTTTAGTATATTGGCTTTATGGCCCTCCGAATTCATAAAAGCCAGATGAGCCTTTAAAACGCTGCTGTTTTTAGCTATATTCTCGCCCGCTGTGCGGTAGGTTAAACCGAATTGTTTCATCATATCGAAAGGCGAACCATAGGTAGGCGATGTATGGGAGAAATAATTTTTATCCCTCATGTCCTGTGCTTTTAATCGCGCTACACTAGCCAACTCCGGATCGATGGCCAAAGCTTTTAAACCGGATTTAACGCGTTCCTCGTTTATATATTCCACCATGGCCTTCTCGTCTGAGGTTAATGCATAATCGCCTGTAGATGGCGCCGGTGCGGGTACAGATTGTACTGATACGGGAGCGGGGACGACGGCGCCGGATGTGCCTGATGATGGTGGTGCAGGAACGTTCGTTATAGTGGGATTGGGATACGATATGGCGACAGGCTGTTGGACAATGACCTTTGTGCTCGGAGAAACCGGCATTACTGTACTGTATGTTTCATTGACGTTGCGTATGACTGTATATCGTACAGAAGCGATATTATCGGCAGTTGTTATATGATACCCTGACGGAGCACTGTATCGCATCGTATAGGTCTGGGCTGCTTTAGACGCCGGCATAAAGGCGAATAAAGCCATGGTACCGGCTATGCCGGCGGACAACAATATGTTTTTTATAGATTTAATTATAATCTCTCCTTTCTTCGCTTACGGGGTTAGCTGACGGGCTTGGGACAAAGGATTCCCTACCATACTAGTGGATTAGCCCCTATGTTAAATTGGTTCCCCCGCTCCGCGCATATGTGCGGATTAAGCGGCTCGCAATAATTGCTTAATATTTTTAACATAATTGTAACAATTGTTAAGCGGTATAGCAAATGTCTATTTGAGCCGCAACCGGGCATATTATATGTTATGGCTTAAATAGATTGAAATACAGTATGATATATTATGTTTTTAATGGTTTTAATCAATAGTGTATATGGATACCATAGTTCACCAACATGGTGTATTAGGAGGCTAACATGAAAGTATTGCTTCAAATAAGGCCGGATTTCGAGAACAATGTCGCGGGCGATAGCATCCAATTGCTAAATACAAAAAAATGTTTGGAACAATTGGGATTGGATGTAGATATAAGCGTGAATACAAATGCTTATCTTGAAACATATGATGTAGTGCATATCTTCAACACAACCCGTATAGCCGAGACGTATAATTTTGTTTTAAACGCCTTACAGCAGCGTAAGCCTATAGCGTTGTCAACTATATATTGGGATGTGAGCGAATACTATAATAATACGAGGTCGCCTAAAAGCAAGCTGGAGATATGGAACAGAGCTTACCCATTGCGAAAGTATGCCATGGATAAAGCTGATATTTTGCTGCCCAATTCGATGGCTGAAATGCAATTGATAAAGGAACGATATGGCGTTAATACGACCTATGAGATAGTGCCGAATGGAGCTGATGCTGATTTTGCCAAAGCGGACGCATCGGATTTTGTAAATGCTCATGCTATATATAATTTTGTATTATGCGTTGGCCGCTTGTCGCCCCGCAAAAATCAATTGGCTCTTATAAAAGCGATGAGGGATATAGACATACCGCTGGTGCTCATAGGCTCAGTAAGCGATGGCGGCTACGCCCAGAAATGCCTTTCGGCCGGAAATAAAGTTTATTATATGCCATTTATGCCACAGCAGAAATTGGCTTCGGCATATGCCGCGGCTAAGGTGCATGCGCAGCCCAGCTTTTTTGAAACCCCAGGGTTGGCCAGCCTTGAAGCAGCTATGGCCGGATGCAATATAGTAATCACCGATCGCGGCGGCACCAAGGAGTATTTCAACGATATGGCATGGTATTGCGATCCGAACGATATAAATAGTATAGAGGCAGCTTTGCTGGATGCACTAAGCACGCCTAAAAGCTACAGGCTTTCCGAGCATGTGTTGTCGCATTTTACGTGGGATAAGGCCGCTCAAAAAACATTGGGGGCATATAATAAAATATTGAAATAAACGCTACCATTTTAATATATTTCTATGGTATAATGAAACATAAATATATTGCTGCATTTTGCAACAGAAGGAAGCTGAGATTGAAGTTTGAAGTCAAGAGAGGATATAGAGCGTATACTGAATATACTGGCTGACTGCTATCCTCAGGCAAAGACAGCGCTGGTATATTCCAATGCTTTTGAATTGCTGATCGCTACTATATTGTCAGCGCAAAGTACCGATAAGCAGGTAAATAAGATAACCAGCGAATTATTCAAGAAATATAAAAAGCCGGAAGATTTTGCAGCATTGGAGCCTCAAACGCTGGAAGAAGAAATAAAGAGCTGCGGTCTTTATAGGACCAAATCCCTAAACATTATAAATATGAGCAGGATATTGGTGGAGAGATATGGATCGCAGGTGCCGAGCGACCCGGATGAACTGCAAAAGCTGCCCGGCGTGGGCCGCAAGACGGCTAACGTGGTGGTGAGCAACGTATTCGACAGGCCTGCTATAGCAGTTGATACACATGTTTTTCGCGTAACGCATAGGCTGGGATTGGCAAAAAGCTCTACGCCGCTGGGTACGGAAAAAGAATTGATGGCGTGTATACCCCGGGCATTGTGGTCGCAGGCGCATCACTGGTTTATATATCACGGCAGAAATATTTGCAGGGCCAGGCAGCCGAAATGCGATGAATGTAGGCTAAGGCAATATTGTGATTTTTATAATAGTAAAGCGGGGTTATAGATGGATGAGCTCAAAAGATTAGAAAATAGGATCATAGTAATAGAACTCCATATAATGGCCGTGGCCTCTATATACGCTTTTGTTGCGCTGCGGGGCAGCATAAAATTCGACTATTATATGGCGGCCATATTGCTTGTACTGATATCGGCCTTATTTAAAAGCCGCATGAGCAGACATTTGACTACAGACAGCAAAGCGTTATTCTTGGGCATGCGCGTGATTGATGCAGCATGTATAGCTGCTTTTATGCTCATCGAAGGCTACCAAACCCCGTTTGTCTTTTTCTATTCGATATTGATATTGGCCAGTGCCATGGCTATGGGCAGCCGAATAGGTTATACATTGTTAAACATAAGTATTATATTTTATATGATAGTATTTTTGTTCCACTATAGTGCTAAACCAGATATGTTGAGCCAATTGGTCATAGCGCTATTTTATATCCTAATGACGGCTTTTATAGCTATTTTTAGTTTGAGGATAGTAAGCAACTATGAGGATAAGCAGCATGAGTTAGAGCAGACCAATGATCAGTTGCGTAAGACCATAGCTGAATTTTATATGTTACAGCAAGTAGATACCGCTATAAGCTCCATACTTGATACCGATCGCTTGCTCAATACGGTAAATGATGTCATATTAGGCGTGATAGGCCCTACTTATTCTTCCATATTGCTGTTCGATGAGGAAAAAAATTCACTATTGGTCAAAGCCAGTAACATGGGACAGGATAAAATAAAGGCTTTTCTTGAGAATGACAGTCACGTACTTTGGCTTTGTCTGGAGGAGCAAGATGCAATACTTAAAAATCACAGATTCAATCGAGATTTTACATTAAGTGACCCCAGCATAAACTCTTTCATATGTGTGCCGTTGTCTATACGAGGCAAACGCTGCGGTATGATATTGGTCGAGCAAGAGCGCCTTGATGCCTTGACTGAGGATCAACTGAGACTGCTTAAGATAATTGCGGATAATTTAGGAATATCTTTGGAGAATTCCAGATTATATGAACGGATGCATAAGATGGCTATATTGGACGGCCTTACACAGGTGCATAACAGGATGTATTTTCAAGAAGCTTTTGAAGAAGAATTGCACAAAGCTAAAGGCAAATACCCTTTAACCATAGCAATTGGCGATATAGACGATTTCAAGAAGATAAATGATATTTATGGCCATATAGCCGGTGACAAAGTATTAAAGGCCGTAACATCTATATTAAAAGACCATTTGAGGCAGGGCGATATAATAGCCAGGTATGGTGGGGAAGAGTTTGTTATTATACTGCCGGGTGTCGACATGAATCAGGCCTATAATATAGTGGAACGTTTGCGCAAACGTATAGAGATGTTTACGGTGCCTGAAGAGGGACATGATATCTCGGTTACTATAAGCTTTGGTATAGCTTCGTACCCTGAATGCGGTTGGACTACGCGCGAGCTGTTGAGGCAAGCAGACAAGGCTCTATATCAGGCTAAAGAGCATGGTAAGAATCAGGTTTGTCTGGCTGTAGGAGATAGGGGTGAAAAAAGTATAAACCCCTCGTGAAAGGGGTTATATAAAAAGGAGGAAGATTAAGAAATATTGGTTTGTTGCTTTGGTATTGGCTGTGGTGTTCTTACAGTTATAAGTATAGCATACTTATATCGGCCATATGTTAAGTTAATGTAAATTCTATATTAACTTTTTGAAAAGTTTTTGAATAATAATTGCCAACGCGGATATTCTATATCCGGAGGTGATTTTTGTTGGCTGACGAAATGAACGATAATTCCGAACAACCTAAAGATGAAGGTATCAATTGGTGGGGCTTGATAGTAAGGTTTGTGGTAGCGACGGTGGCATTGATGATTACATCTTGGTTGGTGCCCGGTTTCAAAAATATGGGAGTAGGCACCTCTTTGATAGCCGCTATCGTTATAGCCATCATGGATTTTTTGATTGAGAAGATATTCAAGCTCGATGCCTCACCTTTTGGAAGAGGGATAATAGGGTTTATAATAGCGACAGCTATTATATATCTTACACAATTTTTGGTACCGGGTATGAGCATAACATTGTTTGCTGCCATCATAGCAGCTTTGATAATAGGTTTAATGGACCTTATACTTCCATCACGCATAATGTGAACAATTGATATATCAAAAAAGCGCCTTCGGGCGCTTTTTTGATATAAGTGCATAAAAAAATGATGTTAACTAACCATTCCCATACGTTAAAAATAAAGGTATAATATTTCTATAAATATATAAATCGAGAAGAGGAGGGGCGGAGGTGCATTCTAAAGCAAAGTCATTGCGGCGCCAGTGTAAACAAAAGCGTGCGGAGAAAGGCGATTGCTTGCTTGGAATGTCTATATTCGTTACAGATCATGCTGTGGAAAGGTATCGTGAACGCATAAGGCCTGTCAGTCAGCAGATTGCTGTCAACAATATAATGGAGGATATAGAGCATAGCCGGTTAATAGCTCTGGCGCAATTCAGCGGCCGTGAGATAAGGGAATATAAAGGTATCATATATGTATGCGAGATGCATGATAATGTACTTAGCGTTATAACTGTGTTACTGAGCAGCGTAGACATAAGGTTTGCATGTTGAGTTTTGCCTTGAAAAACAGGTGTGAAGCATGAAAATAAGAATAGCGATAAATAGAGGCTAGAAGGTTGCCGAAAATAAATTTTTTCTTAAAAAAGTGCTGGATCTAAATTTG
>JASGMM010000096.1 GCA_030156435.1 Clostridiales bacterium
GGTGCTGGGAGCCGTTATAGCCCTGCTTCTGGCTACTGATTTTGACCGCTGGTTTATATACTTTCATTTGACTTTTTTCAATAACGACCTTTGGCAACTGGATCCGTCCACCGATATGCTCATAAACATATTCAATGAGGGATTTTTCGCCGATGCGGCCTTTCGTATATTGCTATACGCTGTTGTGACCATGGTTGTTATACTTGCGGTATCAATGGCATGGATTATGTGTAGAAACAGAAAAGCTCCCAAGAATCAACGGTAGAGGAGGCCTTGGGGGCTTTTATCCGACTTTATGCCATACGCTTTTTGCCAGAATATATACTATCATATCCTTTATCTATTTCGTTTTCTTTTTCTATCATCTCATCCGAATATTTGGGTTTTACCCTCTTATACTCATATCTCACTGCTGCTACTATAGCTATGATAGCTGCAATTGTTATAATCCACCACATTCAAATCACCTCCAAAGTGAATTTTTGCAATCTAAATCCTGCAAAATTGATATAAGCATCCTTTTTGCAAAGACTAATTATATTATATAATGCGCTATCTGAAAGTCAATAGGGTTATTATAGTATGAAGGAACGCTTGATGAATTATTCACAAAGCATTGATATAATAATGTCGTTATAAAAATAGCATTATAAAAGGACAGGCTGAGTTCGGTATATTTCAGATTTATGCCACTGCTTATGTTTTTGCATAAGCGTTTAAGCAGAATAGTAGGATATTAGAAGTCGCGTATCAGCGGTTAAATTGTGAAATATACGTCATATGACGAGGCGTATATGCACTTATTTAGGGTGGGTTAGGGATAGAAAAATATAAAATTATCAAAATTCTATAAAAAATAGACAAGTCGATACGACTATTCGTGGCTAATAAGTTAACAATCTGTAAGATACCCGAACAGTCACGAATAGTCAGTTACTGTCACTTATTATTTCGAGCTGTGTATTGTAAAAGAAGTGAAACGATGATAGAATTAATCTGACTTTGGTTAGCGTAATATTTTGCTAAACGGTATACAGTTCCGCTTGGATATAGTATAGAAGCTATAACCGAAGCCGTCAATGATGACTATATAAATCGGTAACGCATTGGTCAATTTACTGTAGGTTTTCTTGAACCAAAATCAGGTGTAAAGGGGGAAAGTCTATGTTATATAAGCAAGATTGGAAAAATGTCAGGGAAGTGTACGAAGCTTGGTGGAATAAAGAGTTGGATTATCCATTGTTGCAGGTAATCAGCCCTAAAGAAGGAGCGAGATATACGAGCTATAATGGGTGGGGGTTTCTGCATCATAAATGCTGCCCAGAGAAAGCTTTGGATATCTTTGAAGAAAGCTGTCAAAATACATATTTTGCTGCCGAAGCATTTCCAAATATTTGGATAAACTTAGGTCCCGGTTCATTGGCATCGTATTTTACAGGCTTTCTTAAATTTGATCATGAAAACAATACTGCATGGTTTGAGAGCCCACGTTCATGGAAAGAAATGGAAAAACTCGAATTCAAGGAGGATAATGAATGGTGGGAATATACTAAATATATAACTGAGCTTTCTGCAAAAAGGGGTAAGGATAAATTTATAGTAGGAACTACGGATATAGGCGGGGTTCTTGATGTTCTTTCATCTTTTAGAGGGGCACAGAACCTCCTCGTAGATTTAATAGAAGAACCTGCTAGAGTACTAGATATGTCAGAAAAAATACTTGAAGCGTGGTTTAAAGTCTATAGTGATCTATATGATATAACGGAGAAATATCAAGATGGAACTTCCGCATGGATGGGAATATGGTGTCCTAAAAAGTGGTATCCTCTGCAATGCGATTTTTCGGCAATGATATCTCCGAAGATGTTTGAAAGATTTGTAGCGCCTTATTTAAGAAAGCAATGCGAGTGGTTGGATTATAGTATTTATCATCTTGACGGGCCAGGAGAGATACCTCATTTGGATATATTATTGGATATTCCGGAGTTGACCGGTATCCAATGGGTTCCAGGAGATGGCAATTATCAATGTGATTCTCCTGAGTGGTTTCCAATGTATAAGAGAATATTAGCAAAAAATAAACTTTTGGTTTTACAATCATTTGACAATAAAGATAATATACCCCGCATATTGAAAGAGGTAGGAGGTAAAGGGGTATTGCTCTCTACTTGGTTTGATAATGAAGCTGGTGCAGAAGGATTTATCCAAAAAATAAGAAATCTGTAGCTGCATGAGCTAGATATGTTCAACCGATAAAAGATAAGGAGGCAAAGTATTATGAAGGATGAGCTTAGGCCTTTGTATTCGTTGGAAAGGTTATATGATACATCTGCACGCTCTATGGGCTTTGATCTAACTAACTCATCGGATTTCGAAAAATGGCGCGTGCAGCTAAAGGATAAAATCATAGAACTTATAGGGGAATTTCCAGATAGAGTACCATTGGAACCGCAAGTATTAGAGGAAAAAGAATTTAATGGCTATATAAGGGAAAAAGTGATGTTTCACAGCGCTCATTACATAGATATATCTGCATATGTATTGCTACCTAAGAATGTAAATGATAAAGTGCCGGGTGTGGTGGCTGTACATGGGCATGGATACGGCAAAAATGATTTGGTGGGATTATGGGAAGATGGTACAGAACGTTCGGTACCGGATGGTTATCAGAAAGATTTCGCTTTGGAGATAGTAAGAAGGGGCATGGCCGTGATAGTACCTGATCAGATGGGTTTTGGAGAACGGCGCGAGCTTGAAGATAGTGAAAAAGGTTATAACGCAAGCTCCTGCCGCAAACTGGCTTTTTGGGCACAGATACTCGGCAAAACAGCAGTGGGTATGCGTGTATGGGATATAATGCGCTGCATAGATTATCTTCAAATGTTGCCGCAGGTAGATGATGAGCGTATAGGATGCATGGGTATATCGGGGGGAGGAACGACGACGCTATTTACATCAGCGCTTGATGAACGCATAAAGGCTGCTGTAATCAGCGGCTATTTATGTACTTTTAAAGATTCCATACTTTCGATAAACCATTGTGAATGCAATTATATACCCGGTATTTTGAAATACGCCGAGATGTATGATGTAGCTTGTATGATAGCGCCGCGACCGCTTTTTATTGAAAGCGGTACTCATGATGATATATTTCCTATCAAGGCGGTAGATATTGCTTATAATTATGTTAAAGAGGCCTATACATTATTAAAGGCTGAGGATAAACTGGACAGGGATATATTCGAAGGCAGGCATCAGATTAGCGGCCGCAAGTCATACGATTGGCTTAAACGATGGTTATGACGCGGATATGTTGGAGGAAATATGATGTTTGAAATCAAAGGCTTAAAATATAAAAATATTTTGGATATAGAGTATCTTAATATTCATGATAAAAAAATTACTTGCATAGTGGGCGAAAGCGGCAGTGGTAAAACCACATTGCTTCGACATTTGAATAACCTTATAAGCCCGGACAGCGGGCAGATACTTTACAAAGGCATGGATATAGAGAATATGAACCCCGTAAACTTGAGGCGGCAGGTGATCATGGCTCCACAAAGCCCTGTAGTATTTACCGGTAACGTCCGCTATAATCTGACAATAGGGTTAATGTTTTCCGAAAAACCGATGGTAAACGATGATGTATTGAAACGCTGGATGGATTTGGTACATTTAAATAAAGGTTTGGATGAGAATACTGATAAATTTTCTGGTGGAGAAAAACAGCGCTTATGTCTGGCCAGAATATTGGTATTGGAACCGGAGGTATTGCTGTTGGACGAACCGTCCTCGGCACTGGATGAAGATACAGAACATTTAGTAGTGAACAATATTGTAACTTATGCTAAGGATGCCGGTAAGACAGTGGTCATGGTTACGCATAGCAAGTCGGTAGCTCAACGATATGGTGATGTTGTAGTTACCGTAGGTAAAGGGCGCATAAGCGGTATGGATGAAAAGGAAGGTGCTATATGATGAGCGGTATAATTGATCTCGGTATATGGCAAATGCTATCAGCTTATATATTCGTACTGATAGTTGTATGGATAGTGTGGAGCAGGCATATAGGACGTGAGAAAGAAATCCTTATATCAGCTGTACGCATGACCATTCAACTTATAGCTGTGGGGTATATACTAGCGTATATATTTGAGCATGCCAATCCTGCATATACTTTTGCAGCGCTTGCGGTTATGGAAATATTTGCAGTGTATAATGCGTATCAGCGCATAAAGGTTAAGTTAAATCCGCGTCTTAGAAAGATAATGGCGGTTTCACTGGTATTAGGCACTATGGGAAGCTTATTGTTTTTCGTTTTGGGCGTTGTGCGTGTAAAGCCGTGGTATAGTCCGCAGTATTTTATACCGTTAGGTGGCATGATAATAGGCAATTCAATGACCGGTATAACGCTTGGCGCCGACCGTGTGCTAGATGGTATGCGCACTAAAAAAGAGCAAGTAGAAATGGCGTTAATGCTGGGTGCAACGCCTAAAATGGCCGCTAAACAAATAGGGGATAATGCCTTTGAGACAGCTATACTGCCCACTGTCAATCAAATGATGGGGATGGGCATAGTATTTCTCCCCGGTATGATGACTGGCCAAATATTGTCCGGTACATCGCCTCTGACAGCTATAGAATATCAGATAGCTATAATGCTGGGCATATTAGGCAGCGTGTCGTTAAGTGTCATTTTATTCGTTATATGGAGCTATAGGGCATTTTTTAACGAGAGAGCACAATTAGTAGATGAATGATAGTTAAAAGTTGAAACAATAGCGATAAGCAAGATACTGCTTATCGCTATTGTTAATATATGAGGTTTGTTTTATTCAGCAAGATGGATGCAGTCTACTGGGCATACTTCCACGCAATTAGCATCCTCGGTGCATTTATCCGGGTCGATAGCGTATAAGCCATCATCTGTCTCATGAATAGCGCCCTCAGGGCATTCCGGTTCACATGCACCGCAAGCTATGCAATCTTCTGCTTCTATGAAATAAGCCATTATAAAATTCCTCCCTTGCACATCGTTTATTTTTTATCATTGCTGCCATTATATCGTATTTTTAAGCTCAATGCAACGATGAATTTATTCATTGTCATTATTCTATGATATTGTCATAGTAAAATTATTCAGCGATAAATCAGCGATAAAGCAGTAAAGGATTTATGTCATTGCACGCGCTGAACTTGCCGTCTATGAATTGCAGATATGTAATGAAAAATTTACAAATTGCAGCATTGATAGCTCATTGGCCATGTGGTATAATTAAATTGCCAGATGGAAGGAAGGTGAGCACATCGCAATCAGCTTAAAAATGCTCCTTAGAGAGCAGAGACATGAGTTGGACAAGTTATTGGAAGATAAAGATGGCGATAATTTGACTTCACCTGAAGTGTTGCATCGCAGCAAGCAATTGGATTATCTGGTAAACTGGTATATGAGGAGACAGCAGTCGGAAAAGGAAAATAAGGATTGATTTATTCTGGCGGATCGATGTCGGAAGGGGCATCGATCCTTTATTGTATGCGAGGAGGTGTTTGATATGAAAGCGGCAGCGGTCATAGTATCAGCCGGCAAATCCCAAAGGATGAACGGTGTGGACAAACAATTTTTAAAATTATGTGGCAAACCGGTTATAGCATACACATTGGATGCGTTTCTAGCATGTAATGATATAACCCCCATTGTGCTCGTTGTGCCTGATGGCAGCATAAGCGTATATAGAAATTGGTTGAATAAATATTACGGTTTCTATGGAGATATAATTGTAACGGCGGGCGGGGCAGAAAGGCAATATTCGGTATTAAACGGCCTCAGAGCATTGCCTGAAGATATGGACATAGTGGTCATACACGACGGCGCTAGGCCCATGGTAACGCCAAAATTGATAGAAGACGGTATAGAAGCGGCTTCGAAATTCGGCGCGGCTGTAGCGGCTGTGCCAATTAAAGATACAGTTAAGCAATCCGATGGGCAGCATTTCGTAGAACATACACTTAGCCGGGAAACATTATGGTCGATACAAACCCCGCAATCATTCAGATATGATATTATTATGCGAGCTCATACGTTGGCTATGGAACAGGGATATCTCGGTACCGATGATGCTGTATTGGCTGAACGCGCCGGTTATCGAGTAAAACTATTTATGGGAGGCTATGAAAATATAAAAATAACTACGCCTGATGATGTGCCTGTAGCCGAAGCGCTGTTAGGGCAACGGCATTACGAATCGCGTGTCGATTCTGTCGGTTACCGCTCAGGCACGGGCTATGATGTACATAGGCTGGCAGATGACAGACCTCTTATATTGGGTGGCGTTAGCATACCTTTTAACAAGGGCTTACTGGGGCATTCCGATGCCGATGTGCTGATACACGCTATAATCGACGCCCTTCTGGGAGCGGCATCTTTGGGCGATATAGGAAGGCATTTTCCGGATACCGATGACAGCTATAAAGATATATCCAGCATGCGGCTTTTGCGAGAGGTTAACAATCTATTAGAGTCCGGCGGTTATGTTATAGGCAATATAGATGCTACAATAATAGCCGAATACCCGAAGTTAGCACCATATATATGGCCTATGCGGCGATGTATTGCATCTGTACTCGGATTAAACATAGGGCAGGTGAATGTAAAGGCTACTACGACCGAGGGTTTAGGGTTTGCCGGCAGGCAAGAAGGTATAGCGGCTCATGCTGTAGCCAGCATTTGCAAAACAAGGGAATGATAATGATAAAGAATATAGTTCGGTGATACAACTGCGATTCGTAATATATAACTGAAACGGGTGATATAAAGCGATGCAAATGATATAAAGCCGGAGAACGCCTTGAAATATTGCGTAGGCGTACTCAATG
>JASGMM010000023.1 GCA_030156435.1 Clostridiales bacterium
TAAGAGCTGATATAAAAGCTAAGATCCAAGCAAAAGTAAATATATGGCTTCCAGAAGAGAGATAAGTGCCTATTGTAAATTTTCATGCTTCACCTCTGCTTGAAAAAATATGTAGTTGCAAAAGGTGAATATTTTATGTTATACTACTAGTCGTGAAATACGCACATCCGCGATTCGGCGATAAGTGCTTTATGTGATAAAGTTGTCGCAGAATATGACCGGATGGAGGCATAACTAAATTCAGGAGGTATATAATGTCAGTAGTATCAATGAAACAGCTTTTGGAAGCCGGCGTACACTTTGGTCATCAGACACGCCGGTGGAATCCAAAGATGGCGCCTTATATCTTTACCGAGAGGAACGGTATATATATTATCGATCTTCAGAAAACGGTAAAGAATTTGGACATAGCCTATAAGTTTATAAAAGAGGTAGCCGAAAGCGGCCAGGATATACTGTTTGTCGGCACCAAAAAGCAGGCTCAGGAGGCTATAGAGGAAGAAGCCAAGCGTTGCGGGATGCATTATGTAAACCAGCGCTGGTTGGGCGGGATGCTTACCAACTTTAAAACCATCCGGCAGAGGGTTCAACGTTTGACTGAGTTGGAAAATATGGAGCAGGACGGCACATTCGATATGCTCCCCAAAAAAGAGGTTATAAAGCTAAGGCTAGAGAAGGAAAAGCTGGAGAGAAATCTGAGCGGTATAAAAAATATGAGATCGCTTCCAGGAGCTATGTACGTTGTTGATCCCCGTAAAGAGCATATAGCGGTCAGCGAAGCCCGCATATTGGGTATACCAATAGTGGCCATCGTAGATACCAATTGCGATCCGGATGAAGTGGATTATGTAATACCCGGTAATGATGATGCTATACGTGCTATAAAGCTTATAAGTCAGCTGATAGCCGATGCTGTACTGGAAGCAAGACAAGGTGAGCAATTGGGTGATGAGGAGATGTCTTCCCCGGAACAACCAGAGCAGAATGTCACGGATGATTATAATGCCGATCAACCAGAAAAAGATGTCATTACAGAAAATGAAATAGATGAAACAGATGATTTTATAGATGTACCGGAAACCCTATAAACGTATGAGGAGGATAAAATGGCTATAACAGCTTCACAGGTAAAAGAGTTAAGAGAAATAACAGGCGTCGGTATGATGGACTGTAAAAGTGCATTGATAGAAGCCAATGGCGATATGGACCGCGCCGTTGAGATATTAAGAGAAAAAGGATTGGCAGCGGCGGCAAAGAAAGCCGGTCGTGTAGCGTCTCAGGGCATAGTGGATGCTTATATTCACGGCGGTGGCAGGATAGGCGTACTGGTAGAGGTTAATTGTGAAACCGATTTTGTGGCTAACACTGCAGAATTTCGTTCTTTTGTGCATGATATTGCTATGCAAATAGCGGCAGCTAATCCACGGTATGTAGCTAAAGAGGATGTGCCGTCTGATGTCCTGGAAAAAGAAAAAGAGATATTAAGGCAGCAAGCTATCAATGAAGGTAAGCCCGAAAATATTTTAGATAAAATCATAGAAGGCCGCATAGACAAGTTTTATAAAGAGGTATGTCTATTGGAGCAGCCGTTTATACGTGATACCGATCGCGCTGTAAAGGATCTTGTTATGGAACAGATAACCAAATTCGGCGAAAATATAAATATACGCCGTTTTACTCGATATGAAATGGGCGAAGGTTTGGAAAAAGTAGCTAGCTGTTAATTTTGAAAGATGCGAGACAAAAAAGGAACACAACACCTGTGTTCCTTTTTTTAAGAATGGTGCGGTTATAAGGTAAAATAGTCACAAAAATTAAGGAGGAAGTTCGATTTGTCGTCTCCAAAATATAAGCGTATTATGCTAAAACTGAGCGGAGAAGCATTAGCCGGTGACAAAGGCTATGGAATAGATGAAGCTATGCTTAATATTGTGGCCGATCAGATAATAGAAGTAAAAAATATGGGTGTAGAAATAGCCATAGTAGTAGGAGGAGGTAATATATGGCGAGGAAGAAATGACCAAGAGATGGATAGAACCACGGCGGATTATATGGGAATGCTTGCTACTGTAATAAACGCCCTGGCCCTTCAGGATATACTGGAGCGCAAAGGCGAGCAGACCAGGGTTCAGACGGCTATAGAAATGCGGCAGATAGCGGAGCCGTATATACGCCGCAGGGCGGTGAGGCATCTTGAAAAAGGGCGCATAGTTATATTTGCATGTGGTACCGGCAATCCATACTTCTCTACAGATACCACAGCGGCATTGCGAGCGGCAGAAATCGATGCAGAGGTTATTTTGTTGGCTAAAAACGTAGATGGCGTATATGATGCCGATCCTAAAAAAGACAAAGATGCCTGCAAGCTCGATAGTCTCAATTACATAGAGGTGCTGGACAGGGGTCTAGGTGTTATGGATGCTACTGCTATATCCTTGTGTATGGATAATAAGATACCTATAATAGTGTTTGGATTGGATAAATCACATAACATTAAAAGAGTGGTAGAAGGAGAGCAAATAGGCACTGTAATAAAATGATGATGAGGAGGGATAAAATTGGCTGCAAGTGAATTGCATAAAATGACTGAACAAAAAATGAATAAGGTTATAGACGTTTTAAAGAAAGAGCTTTCTACGCTGAGGACAGGCAGGGCCAATCCCCAGATTTTAGACAATATAACGGTGGATTATTATGGGGCATCTACTCCTATAACTCAGCTGGGCAACATAACATCGCCAGAGCCTCGTCTGTTGGTGATAGCTCCATGGGATCCGAAGATTATCAAAGATATGGAGAAGGCTATCCAGAAGTCCGATCTCGGTATAAATCCATCCAATGACGGCAAGGTAATAAGGCTGGTCATTCCAGAATTAACCGAAGAGAGACGTAAAGAATTGGTTAAACTGGCTAAAAAAATGGGTGAAGAAGCTAAGGTGGCTGTAAGGAATATACGCAGAGAGGCTATAGATCATTTAAAAAAGCAAAAAAAGGATGGCGATATAAGCGAGGATGAGGAAAAGCGCCAACAGGATGACATACAGAAACTTACCGACAACAAAATAAATGAAATCGACAGCATCATCGAACAGAAAGAAAAGGATATAATGATAGTATGATCACGGAAAGGCAGTTGATATAGGCATGGCCTCGGGTGATGATCTTTTTCGGGCGGTAGATAAAGATAAATTGCCTGTACATGTTGCCATAATCATGGACGGCAATGGCAGATGGGCCAAGCAGCGTGGATTGCCTCGGATTATGGGACATAAGGCTGGTATGGAAGTTATAAGGAACGTAGTTAAGATGAGTTCCAAATTGGGCATAAAATTTTTGACGTTATATGCTTTTTCTACCGAGAATTGGAAACGACCTGGCGAAGAGGTAAACTTCCTGATGAGATTGCTGGTAGAATACCTAAACAGAGAAGTGGAAGAATTAAACACGAATAACGTCAAGATAACCTCTATAGGGCGCATAAGTGAGTTGCCACAAGTAGCATACGAGCAGCTTGTGAGGTCTATGAATTATACTGCCGGCAATACTGGTTTAACGCTGAATCTTGCATTGAACTACGGCGGCCGTATCGAAATATTGGATGCCGTAAATGCTGTTATCAACGATATAAAAACTGGCAAGCTGCCTGTTGATGTCTATATTGATAAAAATATCTTCAGCAGCTATCTTTATACGGCTTCCATGCCCGATCCCGATCTCCTCATAAGAACCAGTGGGGAGCGACGTGTAAGCAATTTTTTGCTGTATCAGATAGCGTATACTGAAATGTATTTTTCAGATGCGTATTGGCCTGACTTCGATGATGTCGAATACTTAAAAGCGATAATAGATTATCAGAATCGCCACAGAAGATATGGTGCCATATGAGATACGGGGGTATTGATTGTGAAACAAAGGATTACCAGTGCCGCTATTGGTATAGCGGCACTGATCGTTATATTGTATTTTCGGGGATTTGTGCTGGATATAGCTATGCTAGTCCTGGGTGCAGCGGGGATACTGGAATTACATAAAGCGTTTGCGTTAAAGGGCACTTATCTTGTGCTCGTTGTAAGCATACTTTCTCTTGTGGCTCTGGCATTGACGGTTATATTTTTTGATATGCAATATCTGTTCTTTGTGCTGGTTTTCGCTGCTATGCTGACTATGCTGTTACCAGTTTTTTCGGAACGCTACAGTGCTTTGGATGTGCAGTCAACGATATTCAGCCTCATCTATCCGTCGGCAGGCTTTGTATCCATCATAGCTTTGAATCATATGCCATCTGAGATAGGCTTTATAATGATAATAGGCGGTATGCTTTTCACATGGGGTTGCGATAGCGGGGCTTATTTCGCCGGTTATTGCTTCGGACGCCATCTTCTGTGCCCGCGCATAAGCCCTAAAAAGACCGTTGAAGGCTCTATAGGCGGCATTTTGATTAGCGCAGCTTTGGGCATAATATATGGATTGGTCGTTCAAAACATGGTATATGCGGATGTTTTATGGTATAATTATCTCGTAGTAGCTTTGCTGATAGGCATTATATCCCAGATGGGTGACCTCGCAGCATCGGCCGTCAAGCGCTATTACGGTATAAAGGATTTTGGCAATTTCATGCCTGGTCACGGCGGGGTGCTAGACCGCTTTGACAGTATAGTGTATGTTATGCCGTTGGTATATGTCTATACCGCGATATTACTTGGGAGGTAAAATGGATAAGGAAACCAAGGCTTTTGCGATTAGGATCGGGTTGTTCGTTGCCGCTATTGTAGGCGGTTATTTCTTGTTAGTGCTGGCTTTTGAATATGCAGGACCTTTTGTAGTGGCATTTGTAGCAGCGTTATTGATGGACCCGCTAGTAAATGTTATGGTTGAGAAGCTTAAAATACCACGGGCTGTATCCTCGCTTATAGCGCTTATACTTATATTGGCCGTCGTTGGTCTGATACTGTCGCTGGGTATAACCGCTATCGTTTCCGAGATAAGCAATCTGATAAATGGATTGCCCTCTTATTATTCGGATATACAAGTATGGTTTACTGATGGTATGGATGGCATACGCCAGTGGTATGGCGAATTATCGCCGGAAATCATAAATATAATAAATCAGGCATTGGATCAACTATATCAGTGGTTAAGACAGATATTGCAACTTGCTATGAACTGGATTATACAGATGTTTAATGTTGTGCCGGGCGCCACGCTTTTTATAGTTTTTGCCGTGCTGGCTACATATATTATAAGCAAGGATAAACGTATTATAGGTCGGACGCTTTCTTATGCTATTCCGGAGAAATGGCGCGAGCAGACCTATAGGCTGCAATCCGACGTGCTCGGTTCGGCATGGCGGCTATTGTGGACACAGGCTTTATTAGTGCTCATAAGCACAGCTATTACCATCACGGGTTTTTTCATACTCAATGTCAACTATGCGGTGATACTCGGAATAATCAGCGGTCTGCTCGACATACTACCTATAGTAGGACCTGCCACACTGTTTATACCTTGGATAATATACTGCTTTTTTGCAGGCGATATGTGGCTGGGTATCGGCTTGGCCATATTGTATGCCGTGATGAGTATATCGCGCCAGGTATTGCAGGCAAGGCTTGTAAGCGATAATGTAGGCCTGCATCCATTAGTATCGTTGATAGCGCTTTATGTTGGTATGCAGATATTTGGCTTTATAGGTGTCATAATAGGACCGCTTATAGCCCTTATAATAGTTCAGGCTATAAAAAATGGCCTATTTTCCTTTGGAGAAACATAATATATGCTAAAAAAGAAACGTATTGTAATACTGGGTTCTACAGGTTCTATAGGTAGGCAGGCCTTAGAAATCATAAGGATGCACAGCGACCGGTATGAGGTTGTAGGCTTAAGCGCCTATAGCAATACAAACCTTTTAGAGCTGCAGATAAAGGAGTTTGATCCGCTTTGCATAGCGGTGTCGGATGCGCAAAAGGCATCTTTATTGAGGCAGCGTATGCCCGACAAGGATATACGCACCGGCCGGGAGGGCATAAACAATTTGGCATCGCTCGATGATGCTGATATGGTGCTTGTGTCAGTGGTGGGCATTGCCGGGTTGGAGCCGACATTAACCGCTATAAAGAACAATAAAATCGTAGCATTGGCGACAAAAGAGGCTATGGTGACCGGAGGACACCTCGTTGAATCGGAGCTAAAGCGCAGCAAGGGCTGCATTATACCGGTAGACAGCGAGCATTCGGCCATATTCCAGTGCCTTAAAGCGTCATATAATCCAGACCGCGAGATTAAGAAGATATTGCTTACAGCTTCAGGTGGGCCATTCAAGGGTTGGTCTGTAGAAGATTTAAAACAGGTCACACCACAACAAGCCCTAAAACATCCGAACTGGAATATGGGTAAGAGGATAACGATCGATTCGGCTACCATGATGAATAAAGGCTTTGAAATAATAGAAGCTCGATGGTTGTTCGGTGTGCAGCCCGATCAAATCGATGTATTGGTGCATCCTCAAAGCATAGTGCATTCGATGGTTGAATTTGTGGATAGCAGCATAATAGCACAGATGGGGTTGCCTGATATGCGCATGGCTATAGGATATGCTTTCTCGTATCCGGAGAGATTGCCCACCGGGGTAGGGGATTTGGACTTGAATGTCATAAGCAAGTTGACATTTGAGTATCCGGATATGGATGCTTTCAAATGCCTCAAATTGGCTAAAAATGCATTGAATACAGGCGGTAGCATGCCGACGGTGCTCAATGCTGCTGATGAAGCGGCCGTAGATTTATTCCTCAATGGCTCTATAGCCTTTACTGATATAGCCGATATGATAGAGCGGGCTATGCAAGCTCATGTACCGTTGTCTAATCCATCTTTGGAAGATATATATAGCATTGACGCACAGACCAGAATGTTTGTAAATAATTTAGCAAAAGGATGATGTATATTGACACCTAGCACCATAATCATTGCCATAATAGCCTTTGGCGTGCTCATCATATTTCATGAATTCGGCCATTTCGTAGTGGCCAAAGCCGTAGGTATAAAGGTGGAGGAATTTGCTATAGGCATGGGTCCCGCTTTATATAAATTTCACAGGGGAGAGACCGATTATGCTATACGCATTTTGCCTATAGGTGGTTTTGTAAGGATGTTGGGAGAGGATGAACAGTCAGACGACGAGCGCGCTTTTAATAACCAGTCGGTGTTAAAGCGTATAGCTGTCATTGCTGCAGGTCCTATCATGAATTTTATATTGACCCTATTGCTTCTTGTTATAATCACTTTTATGGTGGGCATAGCGGTTTATCTGCCAGTGGTGGATACAGTACTACCTGATACGCCGGCTCAGCAAGCCGGTTTACAGCCTGGAGATCGGTTTATATCCATAGAAGGAAAGACAGTGGAAAGTGCCGACGACGCCAGGGCTATAGTATTAGCTAATCCCGGAAAAGCTTTGGATGCCGTTATAGAACGCGATGGCAAGCGCTTGGAGCTTGAAATAACTCCGGAGTACAATGCTGAAACGCAAACGGCTCAGATAGGCATAACCTTTAGGGGTCAAATGCAAAAGGTATCGTTTTTCAAAGCTGTAGGTTACAGCTTTGTGCAGGTATATAATATGACCAAGATGATGATAGTAGGTATAGGCCAGCTATTAATAGGCCAGGGGTTTGACCAGGTTATGGGTCCGTACGGTATTGTGGAAATAGTCGGTCAGGCTGCGAGCCAAGGCGTTGTGGACCTCTTATGGTTAGTGGCTATTATAAGCTTGAATGTGGGCTTGATAAATCTGGTTCCCTTTCCAGCTTTGGATGGTAGCCGCATAGTTTTCCTTGCCATAGAAGGCATACGCGGCAAACCGATAGACAGAGAGAAGGAAGGTATGATACACTTTGCGGGGCTTGTCATTTTGATGTTGTTTATGATAGCAGTTACCTTCCACGATATAATGAGATAGAGGGATGTATTTGAAACGAAACAACACAAAGCCGATAAAGATAGGCGACAGGTATATAGGCGGAGGTTATCCGATAGCTGTCCAGTCGATGACTAATACAGACACATCGGATGTCGATGCTACCGTACGCCAGATACTGATGTTGGAAGAGGCGGGGTGCGATATAATCCGCGTATCGGTACCTGACATGCCATCGGTTCGCGCATTGAGGGCTATCAAGCAGCGCATACACATACCATTAGTGGCCGATATACATTTTGATTATCGCCTTGCCATAGCGGCTATAGACAACGGCGCCGATAAATTGCGCATAAATCCGGGTAATATAGGGAGTGCTGAAAGGGTAAAAGCGGTGGTGGACGCCGCTAAAGAGCACAGTGTGCCCATACGTATAGGCGTTAACTCCGGCTCTTTGGAGAAGGATATATTGGCGAAATACGAAGGGCGCACGCCGGAGGCGCTGGTGGAAAGCGCTGTGAATAATGTGAAATTACTCGAGGATATGGGCTTTTATGATATAGTTATATCTATAAAATCTTCTGATGTAATGGATACTATAGAAGCATATCGCCTGATAAGCCGGCAGGTGGACTATCCCTTGCATGTTGGCGTTACCGAGGCCGGCACGGTATGGTCGGGTACCATAAAGTCGTGCGTGGGAATAGGCACGCTGCTGGCCGAGGGTATAGGCGATACGCTGCGCGTGTCGCTGACCGGCGATCCTGTGGAAGAGGTACGCGTCGGTATAGCTGTGCTCAAGGCTTTAGGCTTTCGTAAAGAAGGCGTCGAGATAATATCATGTCCTACATGTGCCCGATGCAATATAGATCTCATTGAGATAGCCAATGAAGTAGAACGGCGCACGCAGTGTATAAAAAAACCGTTGAAGGTAGCTGTTATGGGTTGTGCCGTGAATGGGCCGGGGGAGGCGTCAGCAGCCGACGTAGGTATAGCTGGCGGCAAAGGAGAGGGCTTGCTATTTAAGAATGGCAATATAGTTAAAAAAGTACCACAGGAGAAACTGGTAGATGCGCTCATGGAGGCTATAAAAGGTTTGCTTTAACTTGGAGAGGACGAACTTATGATACAGCCGTTACCGTTAGATAAATTTCCGGACAAGGATACAGCACAAAAGCTGAATGATTTTTTTTCTCGTGTTACGTTGAATAAAATATTGGTCAATCGGAAGAAATCCCAATGGACTATAGAAGTATTTTCAAAAGACAGCATAGCTAAAGCTTATATAAGCGATGTGGAAAGCGCCATGCTGTCTGTTGTGCCGTCGCTGACAGCTGTCAATATAAAGGTTATACCACAGGCTTTTACCGACGATGTATCGATAGACGATATTTGGGCTGAGATGCAGCGACTGATGATAGATATGGAGCCTCTATGCAAAGGTTGGCTTACGACTGCGTCGTATAACTTGGATGAGGCAGCGGGCGTTTTTACTTTGAATATAGGTGATGAGCATATAGTGCCTGTATTATATAAGAGGGGTATAGATAGGGCCCTCGGTGAATTATTCGAGCAACGTACAGGCAATAAGGTGCGCATCGAAATAAACGATAATGCTATGGAAGCCGCAGCGTGGCGTGCCCAGGTGGAACAGGAGAGGGATCAGCTCGAAGATGAAATTCTGCTTGAAATGGTAAAGAACTCTAATAATAGAGGAAAATCTACTTCGTCGGAAAATAACGATAAAAAATCTTGTATATTGTACGGTTCGCCTATTTCAAAAGATAGCCAGCCTATAAACTCTGTGGCAGAAGATTCCGGACGTGTTACCATAGAGGGCGAGGTTATAGATATAAGCATAAGGGATACCAAGAATGGCAAAAAGATAATAACCTTCGATATCACTGATCATACGAGTTCTATTACTGTAAAATTGTTTGTTGACACACAAAAGGCAACAGTTTTATTAGATGGATTAAAGACCGGCTTATACGTGAAAGTACGCGGAGACTGCCAATATGATAAATATCAGCGGGATTTAGTAGTGATGGCTATAGATATAATCCAGGTACCTGCGCCGATACGCCAGGACACATGTCCGGAGAAAAGGGTGGAACTGCATCTCCACACGCAGATGAGCGCTATGGATGCAGTAAGCAAAGTAGCGGATCTAGTGAAAAGAGCAGCTTATTGGCAACATAAAGCTATAGCCATAACCGATCATGGTGTGGTACAAGCATTTCCTGAGGCTTATGAGGCAGGCCGCAAGTACGGTATAAATATCATATACGGTGTGGAAGCTTACGTGGTAGATGACTGCGTTGCCATGGTTACTGATGCCGATAATAGACCTATAAACAGTGATATGGTGGTACTGGATATAGAAACTACCGGTTTAAATGCCGGTACCGATAAAATAATAGAAATAGGGGCTGTCAGGATAAAGGATGGTAAGTATAAAGATGAATTCAGCAGTTTCATAAACCCTCACGTACCCATACCGCCTGGTATAGTCAATCTAACCGGTATCACCGATGATATGGTGTCCAATGCCCCCGATGAAGGCGACGTTTTGCAACGCTTCATGGAGTTTGCAGGGGATGCTGTATTGGTAGCGCATAACGCCCAGTTCGATATGGGCTTTATACGGCAACATGGTCAGAAATACAATCTAAAATTTGCTAATCCGGTTTTGGACACATTAACATTGGCCAGGCAACTATTTAAGGGGCTCAAGCATTACAAGCTGGATACGCTGGCTCATCATCTGCATATAGATATGGATAATCATCACCGTGCTGTGGATGATGCTCGTACGGCGGCAGAAATATTGTTCAGATGTATGGATAAGCTGTCTGAAATGGGCTGCCAGTCCTTAAGCGACCTGAATAGGGTATTCGGCAGTAGTATATCCAATAATTCCGAGTTGTACCATGCTGTTATACTGGTAAAAAATCAAGGCGGTTTAAAGAATTTATATAAACTCATATCGGTATCGCATATAGATTACTTTTATAGGAAACCGCGTATACCTAAGAGTGTTCTCGTGCAATACAGGGATAATCTTATTATAGGCTCTGGATGCGATGCGGGGGAATTGTATCAGGCGCTCATTAAGTCGGCAGCTGATTCGGTTATAAAAGATATAGTAGCATTTTATGATTATCTGGAAATACAACCGCTGGATAATGCTGCTCACCTCATAAAAGAGGGCAAGGTGGCTGACAGGCAACAGCTTATGGACATAAACAAGCGCATATACGAGCTGGGTAAATTATTCGACAAGCCGGTCGTAGCCACGGGCGATGTGCATTTTCTGGACCCACATGATGAGTATTTCCGGCGCATACTCATGCACGGTCAGGGATTTTCCGATGCCGATCAGCAGGCACCGTTATACTTCAAGGCTACCGATGAAATGCTCGAAGAGTTTAAGTATCTTGGCGATGATGCATGTCGTGAAGTGGTCATAAGCAATCCTAATGCAATAGCGTCAATGATAGAATTCGTAAAGCCCATACCCGATGAATTTTATCCACCGCATATAGATAGAGCGGAGGAGGAGATACAGAATATGGCCCTAAGCAATGCTTTGGCTATATACGGTGATCCGCTGCCGCCTATCGTCAAGCAAAGGCTGGATAAGGAGTTAAATGCTATCATAACGAATGGATTTTCGGTATTATACCTTATAGCCCAAAAATTGGTTAAAAAATCGCTGGAGGACGGTTATTTGGTAGGTTCAAGAGGATCAGTGGGTTCGTCGTTTGTAGCCACGATGTGCGGTATAACTGAGGTTAATCCTCTGCCGCCGCATTATGTATGCCCTCACTGCCATTACAGCGATTTCGATATAGATGTGGATGAGTATGGTTGCGGGCCGGATCTACCCGATCAGGACTGCCCAGTTTGCGGCAGACCACTTAAAAAGGATGGTTATGATACACCGTTTGAGGTTTTTTTGGGGTTTAACGGAGACAAGGTCCCTGATATAGATCTTAACTTTTCAGGCGAATACCAGCCGAGGGCGCACAAGTACACTGAAGAGCTTTTCGGAGAAGGCCATGTCTTCCGTGCCGGCACCATAGCTACTATAGCCGAGAAGACGGCATATGGTTTTGTTAAAAATTATTTGGAAGAGAAGGGGCTTGTGGCTCACAATGCCGAGGTGAATCGGTTGGTGAAAAATTGCACCGGGATCAAACGTACCACCGGTCAGCACCCGGGTGGGGTCATGGTAGTACCTAAAGACAAGGATATATTGGATTTTACGCCGATACAGTATCCGGCTGATGAGAAAGGTTCCGGCGTTATAACCACGCACTTTGACTATCATTCCATAAGCAGCCGATTAGTCAAGCTGGATATACTGGGGCACGACGATCCCACGGTTATACGCATGTTGGAGGATATAGCAGGGATAGATGCCAAGGGCATACCAATAGGGGAGAAAACCGTCATGAAGATATTTTCTTCCACTGAGCCTCTTGGCGTTGAGCCAGGGCAGATAGGCAGCGAAGTAGGCACTATAGGGATACCGGAATTCGGTACCAGATTCGTACGACAGATGCTGGTGGATACCCGTCCGACCACGTTTGCCGAACTTATAAGGATAAGCGGCTTGTCACATGGTACCGATGTGTGGCTAAATAACGCTCAAGATCTTATAAAACAGGGCGTAGCAAAATTGTCGGAAGTTATAGCGACGCGCGATGATATAATGCTTTCTCTTATTCATATGGGAGTGGAGCCGGGACAGGCGTTCAAAATCATGGAAAGCGTGCGCAAAGGTAAGGGCTTAAAGCCCGAGGATGAGCAGCTCATGCATGACGCAGGTGTGCCGCAGTGGTTTATAGATTCCTGTAAAAAGATAAAGTATATGTTCCCAAAGGCGCATGCCGTCGCGTACGTTATAATGGCTTTCCGCATATCGTATTTTAAGGTATATTACCCCGAGGCCTTTTATGCTGCATATTTTACCGTAAGGGCCGATGAATTCGATGCCGATATTGTGTCTAAGGGGCCGGATGCTGTACAGTATAGCTTGCATGAGATAGAGCGTAAAGGCAATAATGCCACTGCCAAGGAGAAGAATCTATTGACCATATTGGAGGTTGCGCGGGAGATGTATGCGCGCGGCATACGGGTGCTACCGGTCGATATAGCCAAAGCTCAGGCCGATAGATTTGTAGTGACCGATAACGGTATATTGCCGCCGTTCACCGCTCTGCAAGGGGTGGGTCTGAATGCCGCCCGTAATATAGTTGCTGCCAGAGAGCAGGCGCAATTTACATCTATACAAGACTTAAAAGAAAGAGCTAAGGTCACCCGTGCCGTAGTAGATATAATGAAAAATCACGGCTGCCTTAAAGGGTTGCCTGAAACCGCTCAATTGTCACTATTTTGATGCTGCCGTATGAATGCTTTGGCGTGCTCTATAGCCACGGACAGGCTTTGGCGCGACGGCCCGCCGTACACCTTCCTGTTTTGCACGCAAGTATCCAGAGATATGGCTTGCATGACATCCTCATCGAAAAGGTCTGAGAAACACCTGTATTCCTCCAGCGATAAATCGGATAAGTCCTTGCCGCTATCCAGGCAATAGACCACAAGGCGGCCTATCACTTCATGAGCCTGGCGGAAAGGCATGCCTTTTTTGACCAGATAGTCGGCGGCATCAGTAGCATTGGTGAATCCACCTTGTGCGGCTTTCAACATAGCATCTTTATGAAATGAAGCAGTATCCAGCATGGCGCTGAATATCGGAATGGATATTGCTAATGTATCCACAGCATCGAAAACGGCTTCTTTATCCTCTTGCATATCCTTATTATAGGCTAGAGGCAGGCCTTTCATGACGGTGAGCAGCGACATCAAATCGCCGTATAAGCGGCCGGTTTTGCCGCGTATCAACTCAGCTACATCGGGATTTTTTTTCTGAGGCATGATGCTGCTGCCTGTGCTGAATGCATCATCCATTTCTATGAAGTTGAACTCGGCCGATGACCATAATACAAGTTCTTCGCAAAAACGGCTCAAGTGCATACCTATCAAGGCCGCGCAGCAGCAGAATTCTATGGCAAAATCCCTGTCCGATACGGCATCCATGCTATTCTCTGATATGGCTCCGAAACCAAGCTGTTGGGCCACATATTCCCTGTCAACAGGATACGTGCTGGTAGCCAGCGCACCAGAACCCAGAGGCATTACATCGGTCCTTTTGTAACAATCGTCCAGACGTTCGTAATCGCGCTTGAGCATTTGAAAGTATGCCATCAAGTGGTGACCGAGTGTTACCGGCTGAGCTCTCTGCATATGCGTATAACCTGGCATTATAGCATCGATATGGTCCTGCGCTTTATCTGTTATGACCTGCATGAGCGATAATAGAGAACGCTGTATTCCACGTATAGCTTCTTTCATATACATGCGCATGTCCAGCGCTATCTGATCGTTACGGCTTCGGGCAGTATGCAGGCGTCGGCCTGCATCGCCTATGCGATCGGTAAGCTGTTGCTCTATGAATGTATGGATATCCTCGATATCTTCAGATATCTTTAATTGTCCGCTTTCTATATCGTTTAATATATTTTTAAGCCCTTCTATTATGGTTCGTCCGTCTTGCTCGCTTATTATACCGCATTTGGCCAGCATACTAGCATGTGCTATGCTGCCCTCTATATCCTGCCTATAAAGGCGTTTATCGAAAGCTATGGAAGCATTGAATTGTTCCATAGCTCGATCGGCTTCTTTGGCGAATCTGCCGCCCCATAGCTTCATGATTTCTTATTCCTTTCCATCATGAGTGCCCTGACCTTAAGCGGTAGGCCGAATAAATTTATGAATCCCTCTGCGTCCTTCTGATTATACACATCCTCCTCACCGAAAGTAGCCAGATCTACATCGTACAGAGAGTAATCGGATTTTACACCAGCCGGTGAGCAGTTGCCTTTGTATAGCTTCATGCGTACAGTGCCGGCAACAGTCTGCTGAGTACTATCAACGAAAGCCGACAAAGCCTCTCGAAGCGGCGTGTACCAGCATCCGTCATAGACAAGTTCTGCAAATTTTGTCGCTATCATCTCTTTGTAATGCGCTGTCTGGCGATCCAAGGTAAGCGATTCCAATTCCCTATGGGCAAGGTAGAGTATGGTGCCGCCAGGCGTTTCATATATGCCGCGCGATTTCATACCTACTAGGCGATTTTCCACCATATCGGTTATGCCAACGCCGTTTTGAGCGCCTAAGCGGTTTAATTCTTCTATCAGTTCAACCGAATCGTAAGCCTGGCCGTTTATTGTTTTGGGTGTGCCCTGTTCAAACCCTATCTCCACATAGGTCGGTTTGTCGGGGGCTTTATTTGGTGGCGTTATTATAAGGTATACGTCATCTTTAGGCTCGTTCCATGGGTCTTCCAAATCGCTGCCTTCATGGCTGAGATGCCAGAGATTGCGATCCATGCTGTACGGATGTTCCTTGGTAACCGGTACTGGTATACCGCGTTTTTGAGCATATTCGATCTCCTCATCCCGGGATTTTATATCCCATATGCGCCATGGTGCTATTATCTTTATGTGCGGGTTGAGAGCCTTTATGGTCAACTCAAAGCGTACCTGATCATTGCCTTTACCCGTGGCGCCATGAGCTATAGCCTGTGCGCCTTCAGCCTCGGCTATTTCTACCAAGCGTTTGGCTATGAGAGGACGTGCCATGGATGTACCCAGCAGATATTTGCCCTCGTATATTGCGCCAGCTTTTAGCGTAGGGAATATGAAGTCTTCTACGAATTCTTTTTTCAGGTCCTCTATGTATATCTTGCTGGCTCCGGTCTTTATAGCTTTCTCACGTAGCGGTTCCAGTTCTTCGCCCTGGCCTACGTCGACGGCCACCGCTATCACTTCGTAATCGTAGTTTTCCTTTAGCCACGGGATTATTATGGATGTATCCAAGCCTCCCGAATATGCCAATACTACTTTTTCCTTGCTCATATTTTTACCTCCATATCGTTATAATAAATAATTATACATCATAGTGCATATTTATGCAATATGTTAAATGTACAAATTGCCTTTATTCTGCTATAATTGTTACGTTAGGTTTTCAGGATTAATATACTCCAAAACAGAGCATAAGTAAAGAAGGAAGTCAGATGATTGTATTAGGAATAGATCCAGGCCTGGCTACATTGGGCTATGGTGCGGTGGATTATGATAAAAATAAATTAAAGCTCATCGATTACGGGGTTGTGACCACACAGCCTGATATGCCGTTGCCGCAGCGTCTCAAAAGCATATACGATGATGTGACGGCTTTGATAGAACGCTATGAGCCGCGCGCTTGTGCTGTGGAAGAACTATTTTTCAACAAGAATGCCAAAACGGCATTGACCATAGGACATGCCAGAGGAGTGGCTATATTGGCGGCGGCTAATAATGCCGTTCCTGTTTATGAGTATACGCCGCTGCAAATAAAGCAAGGCATAACAGGGTATGGTATGGCTCAAAAACTGCAGGTACAGCGCATGGTTAAATTGCTTTTATCCATGGATGATATACCCAAGCCGGATGATGCTGCCGATGCGCTGGCAGCGGCCATATGTTGTTGCTATTCTGAGGCAATGGGAGTGAATATATGTTAGCGTATTTGGATGGTTTAATTGAACACAAAAGCTCGAATTATGTTATAATAGATGTGAATGGCATTGGGTTCAAGGTATATGCCACTACAAAGATATTGGCGGATATGCCCGATGTCAAAAGCCGGACGAGGTTGTATGTCCACTGGCATATAGGCGAGGGCAATATGGCGCTATTTGGATTTGCCTCGGAACAGCAGGTGGATATGTTCGAGAGCCTCATATCGGTATCGGGTGTAGGCCCTAAGGGAGCTCTGGCATTAATGGATGCTCTTTCCTATGAGCAGATACTGCTGGCTATAGTACAGGGAGACGAAAAGAGCCTGAGTCGGGCCAAGGGTATAGGGGCTAAGACAGCGCAGCGCATTATAATGGAACTCAAGGATAAGCTGCATATGCCCAGCGAAATAAAATCGAGCGATATAGGTGAACGAATAGACGAAAGCACGTACGGACAAGCCGTAGAGGCCCTTATATCATTGGGTTATGCACCGGCTGAAGCTGCCAGGGTTTTAGAAGGCGTGACCACTGATGGTCGGAGCTTGGAAGAAGTAATTAAAGAAGCGCTGAGGCGTTTTTAATTGGAGGACATGATGTCAGACAGGATAATAGCGGCGGAGCTTGCACAAAATGATATAGAGTTGGAGACAGCCTTAAGGCCGAGGACACTGAGCGAATATATAGGGCAGAATAGTGTCAAAGAAAAGCTGCGCATATTTATAGATGCTGCAAAACAGCGCCATGAAGCATTGGATCACGTATTGCTGTATGGACCGCCGGGGCTGGGCAAGACTACATTGGCTAATATAATAGCCAATGAGATGGGCGTGAACATACGGATAACATCGGGCCCTGTTATAGAACGCGCCGGCGATTTAGCAGCTATATTGACCAATATGGCCGAGTACGATGTGCTGTTCATAGATGAGATACACAGGCTCAACAGGGCAGTAGAGGAAATATTGTATCCCGCTATGGAGGACTATGCGCTGGATATAGTTATAGGTAAGGGACCGGGGGCTCGTTCGCTGCGTATAGACCTGCCGCATTTTACGCTTATAGGCGCTACTACAAGGGCAGGGCTTTTGACGCCACCGCTCCGCGATCGTTTCGGCGTTATAAATCGTCTAGAGATGTATGCCATAAATGAACTCAAGGAAATAGTGATAAGATCGGCGTATCTTTTAAAAGTGGGCATAGATGAACGAGGCGCCTGTGAAATAGCCAGGCGCGCCAGAGGCACACCCAGGGTGGCCAACAGGCTGCTCAAACGCGTCAGGGACTATGCTCAGATAAAGGCCGACGGTATAATAACCTATGATGTGGCAAAGGCAGGATTGGATCTTTTAGAAGTAGATGAATTAGGGCTGGACGAGGTGGACAGAAAGATGCTGAGTATAATGATAGACAAATTCGGAGGCGGACCGGTCGGTTTGGATACGCTGTCGGCGGCGGTAAACGAACAGGCCGATACAATAGAGGATGTATATGAGCCCTATCTGCTGCAGCTCGGTTTCATTGACCGCACACCGCGTGGCAGGATAGCCACACGCCTAGCCTATGAACATATGGGCATACCATTTGAAGATAGATGAGGTGGTCTAGGATTTGAAGCTTTTAATGCATATTTGCTGTGGGCCGTGTGCCACGTATCCGACGAAAATATTGCAACAAGATGATGATATAGAACTATACGGGTTATTTTTTAACCCTAACATACAGCCATATACCGAATACAGCAAGCGCATGGAAACGGCGCGGCAATTTGCTCAGGCTGCTGGTCTTAAGCTCATAACCGTAGATGAGTATAACCTGGTGGAATTTTTGCGCAATGCGGCATTCAGGGAAAGCATGCGCTGCCGGATGTGCTATGCCATGAGGCTGGAAAGAGCGGCTAGCGTGGCTAGAAACGGTGGTTTCGATGCGTTTACCACGACTATGCTGGTCAGTCCGTATCAAAAGCACGAATGGGTGAAGGAGATAGGCCGGGAGGCCGGCGAGAAATACGGCGTGCCTTTTTTATACCGGGATTTCAGGGAGGGTTATAAAGAAGGCGTTGAAATATCCAAAGCCATGGGGCTGTACAGACAACAGTATTGCGGCTGTATATACAGCGAGATGGAGCGGTATATATCCAAGAAAAAGGGTGAACTTTATAAATGAATCTGCAACAGATGGGAAAGATTATAATAACCATAGGGCTCCTGTTTATGATTGTAGGCGGATTTATATGGCTTATTGGAAGAACCGGCATACGTCGCTTGCCCGGCGATATAGTGATAAGGCGCGGCAATTTTACGCTGTACTTTCCTATAGTGACATGTTTGGTTGTAAGCGCGGTGCTGTCACTGCTTTTTTATATAATGGGAAAATTTAAGTAGCTTTATAAAGGAGATAATACTATATATAATGTGGCGTTTAGAAGACTTCGATTATGATTTGCCGGAGGAATTAATCGCTCAAAAACCTTTAGAACAGCGCGATATGTCAAGGCTATTGGTATATGATAGAAAGACAAAATCTATAGATCATAGGATATTTCATGATATAGTAGAGTACTTGGAAACAGGAGATACTTTGGTGATAAACGATACCAGGGTTATACCGGCGCGCCTGATAGGTTATAGGGAAGATACCGGCGGGAAGATAGAGTTTCTATTGCTCAAGCGCTTGGAGGCTGATAAATGGGAGATAATAGAGCGCCCGGGTCGTCGGGCCAAGATAGGAACTGTATTCGTATTCGGAAACGGCGAACTGAAAGCCCGTATACTGGAGAAAACATCGCAGGGTGGGCGCATAGTGGAATTTATGTATGACGGCATATTCGAGGAAATACTAGATAAATTGGGTCAGATGCCTCTACCGCCGTATATAAAAGAAAAACTTGACGATAAAGAACGTTATCAGACGGTATATGCCAAGAATGAAGGGTCAGCGGCTGCTCCCACTGCAGGACTGCATTTTACCAATGAATTGCTGCAGCGTATAAAGAATAAAGGCGTGAATATAGTGCATATAACCCTTCATGTAGGATTGGGTACATTCCGTCCCGTTAAAGAAAATGATATAACCAAGCATCAGATGCATTCAGAGTATTATCAGGTAAGCCGACAGGCGGCAGATGCTATAAATGATACGCATAAAGCCGGGCATAGAGTGTTTGCGGTCGGTACCACCTGTGTGCGCACGTTGGAAGCCGTAACCGATGGACAAGGCATAACCCATGCGGGCGATGGTTGGACCGATATATTCATTTATCCGGGTTATCGGTTTAAGGCTATAGATGCATTGATAACCAATTTTCATCTGCCAAAATCCACGTTGCTCATGCTCATAAGCGCTTTTGCAGGCAGAGAAGAGATATTGCGCGTTTATAAAGAAGCTGTTGAACAGCGTTATCGCTTTTTTAGTTTCGGCGACGCAATGTTGATACTGTAGAACTGTGACTGCTCAGGTACAGTTGTGCATAGGCGACGGTAACGATTAGCCTCAAGGCGATTTTGTGGAGGATATCTGGTGAAACTTAGCGAAGTGTGGACACGGCTTAATATATATGCCTCGCTACGGCTGTGAAGCTGGACCACTACGCAATCACAGATCGCTGTGGTCCTACGCTTCAAAAGCCCGCTCAGCATATATATTAAGCCTTCTCTAAACAGGTGGTTGGAAATTCCTGAAACAAGCTCTAGTTTCACCGATATCCGGAACATATGAGCCGGAGGCTAATCGTTACCAAGCCAGCTGAATAGTCACGTAGAATTTGCGTTTGGCTATTGACAGCTGTATGCGTATGGGTTAGAATAATACAGTATATTGTGGAAGTCCCGGACATTGACGTAAAACAATATCGATTATTATGATTTTCGAATAAAGTAAAGACACAATCTTGCGAGGAGGGAAAGGATTGGATACATTTGTAGCAAAGCCCTATGAAATAGAGCGCAAATGGTATGTGATAGATGCTACAGGCAAGCCTTTAGGCCGTTTGGCCAGCGAAGTGGCTAAAATATTGCGCGGCAAAAATAAACCTATATACACCCCTCATGTGGATACAGGGGATTATGTAGTTATAATAAATGCGCAGAATGTAGTATTGACCGGTAAAAAATTGGATCAGAAGATGTATAGACATCACAGTTTGTATCCAGGTGGCATGAAAGAGACTCCGTACCGTAAGTTTTTGGCACAAAGGCCGGAGAAAGCCATCTATGAGGCTGTAGAGGGTATGCTGCCGCACAATAGCTTGGGACGTCATATGATAAAGAAGTTGAAGATTTATAAAGGCGCTGAGCATAAACATGAGGCCCAGCAACCTGAAGTTTTGGAATTGAATATATAAAGAGGAGGGTAATTCTTGGCAGTACATTATTATGCTACTGGAAGGCGAAAAACCTCAGTAGCCAGAGTGAGATTAATACCAGGTGGTAAGGGTAATATCACCGTGAATGGCAAAAATGCCGATGAATACTTCAATATAGAAACTTTAAGAATACAGGTTCGTCAACCACTGGAACTGACGAATATGGCAGACAAATTCGATGTGGTGGTGAAAGTAAGCGGTGGTGGCTTTACAGGTCAGGCAGGAGCGGTACGCCATGGTATAGCTCGTGCGCTGCAATTAGTGGATCCAGAGCTGCGTGAGCCGCTTAAGAAGGCGGGCATGCTTACTCGGGATCCAAGAATGAAAGAACGCAAAAAGTATGGCTTGAAGGCTGCCAGACGTGCGCCTCAGTTCTCAAAGAGATAGTTTTATATTGCGAGAGGATTTCTTTATCAATTACCTATCCGTTAACGGATAGGTAATTGAATTTGATCAAAATGTATATAGGAAGAATACTGGGAGAGTGAGCTCATCGGCTAGGATATGAAATTGTGGTGGGAAGAAAAAGCTATATATTCATCTTCATTGAGAAAGCCTTTTCTATGCCTGGATGGGAGGTTCTGTGTATTTATGAGAAGATTTTTGTATTACAGAAGGATAATCTTAATACTTCTGGTATTTTGGGTGATTTTGGTTGAAGAAATTAGTTTTAAGCAAATTTTAGCGGGAATGATTGTGGGTGTATTAACCATTATCTTTACTAATAATTATTTGCTTCTGGGGGATTATGAGCATTTTTACAGCTTAAAACTATGGACGGTTGTCAAATTTATAACCTATCTTATGCTTGAAATTTATCGGGCAGGCATTATTTCTATTTATCGTATTATTAAAAATGAAACAAATGTATATATAATAGATATGGAAACTAAATTAGAACGAGATTTTACGATAGGTATATTGGCCAATTCAATTACGTTAACACCTGGAACAGTAACTCTTGATAAAAATGGGAAAAAACTTAAAGTGCTTTGCTTAGGGAACTCTAGAAATCAAAATTTACATGATGTTACTAAATTAAAATTCGAAGATATTTTATCAGAGGCATAAATAAATGGATTTTCAACAATATTTGATTATCATCATTGCTGTTTTTATGGTAGGTGGTATTATAAGAACTATATTAGGTCCAACTATATGGGATAGAATGCTTGGGATGAATTTGATTTCGTCAAAGATTATAATGGCAATAGTTGTCTTTGCACTTATATTAGACAAATCCTATTTGCTTGACATTGCAATAGCATATACGCTTATAGGATTTATAGGAATGGTATTACTTGCTAGGTTTATAGAAAGACGAGGAGATCTTTGATGCAATTATTGGGAAATGTGTTGATTGTTATAGGTTTAATTTTTATTTTTTTTGGCGTTTACGGGATCCTTAGATTTAAAAATTTTTATTCTCGTATCCTTATTACATCAAAAGTGGATACAGTGGGATTTATTACTTTGATGATAGGAATAATGATTAAAGCAGGGATGAGTTTCTTTAGTCTGAAAGTACTTTTTATTATAATTCTAGCTATTATAACAAATCCTATTTCTACTCATGCTATAGCTAGATCGGCATATATAAGTGGTTATAGAGTAAATGATCATTACGATGAGTGAATTGAAAAATGATTATTATTACAATAATCATTGCGTGGCAATATATTTGCGAAATATAGAAAGGTAAGAAACCATATGTTGGAGAATATATTTCTCTTGCTAATGTTGGTACTTGCGTTAATTACGGTTCAGACATCAAAGATAAGAAGAGCGATAGTTTATATGGGTACTTTTTCTCTTATAAGCTCCTTTGTTTATATATATTACGGCGCTCCTGACGTTGCTATGGCCGAGGCTGTCATTGGGAGTGCATTAGCGACAATATTATTTTTGGTCGCCTTAAAGAAATATAAAGTCTTTACCATATGTGTTGTTCATGCGGAAGATAAGAATTTTAATGATAGTTATGTAGGTAACAGCAAAATTCAAATATTAAATGATATTGAGGACTTTTTGGCAGAACGCGAATTAGAACCCCAGGCGGTTTATACAACCGAGAAAATAGATAATATTTTAAATGCACATAATTACGATATGGTGATTAATCAAAAAGGCGATTCTATAATAATATATGGGAATTTAGAGAATTATCAATTCGAAGAATTAGAAAACTTTTTAAATAGTAATAGATATAATCATTTAAATCTATCCATTATAAGGATGCGAGGATATGAAGACAATGATACGTAAATTGCCTTTAATACTTGTGTGTGGAACTTTTGCAGTATTGATAATAATTTCATATTGCAGCAATATGGAAACTATAGATAAGCCGGTATATGATTATTATCTGGAATCCTTTCAAAGTGATACGGGAGCGTCAAATGCCGTCACAGCTATTTATCTCAATTATAGGATTTTTGATACTATATTTGAAGCTTTATTGTTACTATTAAGCGTTATTGCAGTAATACATTTATCATGGGAGAGGGATGACGATGAGTTCAAATTCTGAAATTGTAACAAGGATGGTTGGCTTATTATACCCTTTCATTATTGTATTAGGTATATACGTAATAGTTAACGGTCATTTGACTCCCGGCGGAGGATTCCAAGGCGGAGCGATCATTGCATCGGTTTTTATCAGCCGTTATATAGCCTTTCCTGCAGACGATTTTCGCATTGAATCATTGCAACTTATAGAAAAGATATTGTTTATATGTATAATTTTATTTCCTATATTAGTTCTCTTTCAACAATGGTATGTTAATGATTATTTGCATAATTATATCAATCTAATATATTTAATATCTATGAATATCTTCATAGGATTGAAAGTTAGCTGTGGCTTGACTATAATATTTTTGAGATTTATATTTCACGAAGGTAGGTAAAATTTTGGGATATACAAATGGCGAAATAGCTGGTATTATTATATTTTTCATAGGCTTTGTCGGTCTACTGTCGAGAAAGAATATTCTTAAAACTATAATATGTGTGGAGATTATGGAATCAGCCATAATATTATATTTTATATCTTCCGCTTTTGTTGAGGGAGGCGTACCGCCAATAGTTCCGTTTAACGCCGATAAAGTGGCGGATCCATTACCTCAGGCGCTGATGATAACCGAAATCGTTATCGGTATAGCTGTTTCTGCAGTGGCGTTGACTATGTTTATTCATATGTATCATAAATATGGAACGACAAATTGGCAAAAGGCCATGAAAAAAAGGAGAAATAAATGATACCTTTATTTTTTCTTGTATTGGCGCCTATTCTTGTGGGAGTGATATTTTATCTATTTTTTAAACCGAAACATAGATTTATAATCCCTTTATTTCAGTGCCTTATTCTAGCAGCGACCATTATTAATTTTTTACATGTAAAGCAATATAATACTTATATGGAAACATTAGGGGGATGGGGCCGCGGTATTGGAATAACATTAAAGTTGGATCCAATATCGGGGGCTATGGTTGTTTTAACGGCTACATTATTCTTGGCCATGGTTATTTTTGATTATAGAGAAACTTACATGAATAATTTATTTTTATTTTTATTTTTATCATTAGAGGGTATGATGATTGGTATATTTGTTTCTAACGATTTGTTTAATATTTTCGTTATGATAGAAGTTTCGACTATAATCGTGAGTATTCTGATAATGTTTAAAAAAGATAGTCGTGCCATATATGACGGCATGTTATATATGATGATAAATGTTGTTGCGATGCTGTTCTTTTTATTTGGAGTAGGGATGTTATATAAAACTTTTGGAGTATTGGATTTAACCTTAATCCAACAACGAGTGGCATTTATACACAATTCTCAAAGCTTGATTTTACCCTATGCTTTTATAATGACGGCTATAGCCCTAAAAGCAGCATTAATGCCGCTTTTTAGCTGGTTGCCCAAAGCTCATGCAACACCTAGCGCTCCATCGATAGTTTCTGCTGTTTTATCTGGACTATATGTAAAAAATGGAGTTTATTTATTTATCAGAGTGCAAAAAGTTTTTGAAACTCATATTAATACTATGGATTTTTTCTTGCTAATTGGTTTTCTGACGGCGATTATCGGAGTCGTATTGGCCATCTCCCAGAAAGATATAAAGTTAATTTTGGCTTATAGTACCGTTTCGCAAATAGGTCTCATAATGATGGGCATTAATACGGGTAATATCCAGGCGTATTGGGGGGCGATTTATCATATTATAAATCATGCTATATTTAAATCTACGCTTTTCTTAACAGCAGGTATTATAACTGAAACATACGGAACAAGAAACGTATATAAAATCCGAGGTTTATTCAAAAGCATGCCGGCAGTATCAATAGCTATGATAATGGCCATAATGGGAATAACTGGGACACCATTTTTTAATGGAAGTATATCGAAGTATTGGATTTCTTACGGTGCCCAGGGATCTTTGGCTGAGTTCGGTATTGTATTAATAAATCTTGGTACTATTATTTCTTTTGTAAAGTATTCAACTATGGTTTTTGGTGATAGTGAAATGGGGAGGATAAACATAGGCCTTAATAGGAAATTTATTGTTTTAGCAATGGGGTTTGCGTGTTTGGGAGGGGGAATTTTAGGAAATGAGTTGATGAGGTTTTTATTCGATCAATATATGGTAATAACTCTAGGGTCTTACATAAATAAAATCATGATTTTCCTGGCTAGCCTTCTGATAGGATTCTTAGCATATCATTTGGTGATAAAAAAATCTAACATTTTATCCCGAATAAGAGAATTGGAACTCGATTTTAACAGTATATGTTTTTCTATCATAAGCTTTTTTTTGCTTATTTTGATATATCTGAAATATGCGAATATGCGGGGGTAGTCGTCTAATTTCAGATTCGCTTAAGCATAAACGCTATTATCTATAGCCCACTTAAATCAAAATCGGGCGTATATATGCTTTTAGCTGAAGAACGCTCTTGGACATAGCCGTTTTCCAATCCTATATCGAAGAAATAGTCTATAATATCCTCGTATTGACGTCGACTTATACGTCGGTTTAACCGCTCATGTTCTTTGGCCTTATACATGGGCGTATATTGTGCCATTAGGCTTACATAAACCTCTATAGGGAGATTGTTTCTTATCCATAACAATATCTGCTTGGAATCCTCGATTAATCCAGGGAGCATAAGATGCCTTATTATGAGACCTCTTTTTATTATACCCTCGTCATCAAATTGAGGCGAGCCGACTTGTTGATACATTTCCATTATAGCGGCCGTAGCATGTTCAAAATAATGCGGTGCTTTTGAATATTTTACAGCATATTCGTCGCTGAAGTATTTCAAATCCGGCAGATATACGTCGATTAAATCGCCTATATAGCGCAAAGCATCTACCGATTCATAAGCATTAGAATTATATATTACCGGTATTGCCAAACCATGTTCTTTAGCTATTGTTAAAGCCTCTGCTATTTGTGGCATAAACGATGTTGGTGAAACCAGATTTATGTTATGGGCACCTCGCTGCTGTTGCTTTATGAATAGCCCAGCCAGCGCATCTATACTTATTTCTTTACCGAAATTGTGCTGACTTATATCATAATTCTGGCAAAAAAGGCAGCTCAAATTGCAATGGGAAAAGAATACCGTACCAGACCCTCTTGTGCCGCTTATACACGGTTCTTCCCACCGGTGCAGCGAGGCTAATGCTATTTTAGGCAATGCACCGGCACGGCATATGCCGCATTGTCCGTTCAAACGGTCTATGCGGCACTGTCGCGGACATAGACGGCAGTCGCTCAGCCGTTTAGTTAAGTCATTCATGCGTTACCTGCTCGCACCTCCGCCGCCGGATGAGCCGCCGCCAAAACCGCCACCGCCGAATCCGCCACCTCCGCTGAAACCGCCGCCACCAAAACCGCCGCCCCCGAATGGCGGTCCGCCCCAACGGTTGTAGCGGCCGCGTCGCCCCCTGCCGCTTCTGATGTTAAAGAAAATAAACGCTATGGCAATTAATATAAATATTATACCGCTCCATGAAGCTTCACTTGAATCTTGCTCTTCAGCGCTTGCGTCAACGCTTATGGGTGTATAGCCGTCAATGCTGTTCAAATCTATGTCATATTCCTCGGCTACACGCGTTGCTATAGCCATATAACCGTCTATTATGCCTTTGGAATATACCTTCTGATCCCATTGCGGGAGCACATATTCGTCCAATATACGCCCGGCCACACTGTCCGGTATGGCACCTTCCAGGCCATAACCTACCTCTATGCGCACTTTCCCGGATTGATTATCCATAAGGCGCTGTTTATTTACCAGCAGCAAAGCGCCGTTGTTTTTCTCTTTGTCGCCTATACCCCAGTTGCGGAACAACTCCAGTGCATAATCTTCTATAGGGTAATCTCCCATGTTATCTACGGTCACTACTATTATTTGTGCATCGGATGCATTGTCTATAGCAGTGCCTAATTCATTGATGCGTTGCTCGTCTTCAGCATCTACAAGATCGGCATAGTCATATATATATGCGAATTCGGATGGCTTGGGTGGTATAGGAGGCATTGCTGATACTACAATAGATATCAGCATAAAAGCCAAAAAACACACCCATATGCGCTTAAAAATTACCATTAACTTTCCCTCTTATTCAGAAAAATCCACCTGGGGAACTTCTTGAGCGCCCTCTTCGGCTTGGAAATATTCTTTCTGCTCAAAGCCGAATAAGCCTGCTATTATATTGGTAGGGAAGCGGCGTATAGCAGCATTGTATTGCTGGGCGGCATTATTATAATCGCGACGGGATACTGCTATGCGATTTTCTGTGCCGGCTAACTCATCTTGCAACGCTATAAAATTTTGATTGGCTTTAAGGTCCGGATAATTCTCCGCAATGGCAAGTAATCTCCCTAAAGCGCTATTTAATGCCTGATCGGCTTGGGCTGCTTCGCCTGCTGTTTGAGCGGCCAAAAGGCTTTCCCTGGCCTGATTTACGCTGTCAAATACAGCTTGTTCATGAGCCGCATATCCTTTGACTGTTTCCACAAGATTAGGTATTAAATCAGCTCGCCGTTGCAGCATATTATCAACCTGGCTCCAGTTGCTATTTACGCTTTCTTCCATGTTGACTAGATTATTATAACTGCTTATCAATACAATAGCCAATATCAATATCACGGCTATTATGACAATCCATGTTATAGTTGAGCGTTTCAAAGTTTTATTCCCTCTCCTTCGATAAATTTGATATTATTGTCCGGCTGTGCGTCAATAATCTAATGCCTATTATACAGTATAAACTATGCATAGTACAAGCAAAATAAGAACATTAAAGCATCGTTTTTGCTTGTGTTTATTGTATGTAACTGATATAATTATCTCAGATACTTATTAGGGGGTATGAGTTATGTATAAAAAAGCGGATAATGTGCGCAGGGCCTTTGCCTTTATAATCGATATCGCAATAACCTATTTAGTGGCATTAATACCGTTTATAGGTGGCGTTATTGGTTTTTTCTACATGCTTCTAAGAGATGGACTGTTAGACGGGCAAAGCATTGGCAAAAAGTTGCTCGACATCAGAGTGATTACCGACCATGGGGCTGTCACATATGGTGATTCTATAAAAAGAAATATAATATTTGCCATACCTAGCTTGTTTATGATCATACCAATTATAGGATGGATCATAGGTGGTATCATTGGAGCAATAATATATGTTGTTGAGATTGTTAAGGCTATGAATGATGCCGAAGGGAAGCGCTATGGTGACGTATGGGCAGGGACCAAAGTGATAGAGGTGCAAAAAGCATCGTGAGCAAAGCTGCAACGGTTTTTACAATAGGTGAAGCGCTTATAGATTTTATACCGGATGAAAGAGGCGTGCCGCTTAAGCAGGTCGGTATGTTTCAAAGGGCACCGGGTGGAGCTCCCGCAAATGTCGCTTGTGCGGTAAGCAGGCTTGGGGGTACCAGCGCTTTTATAGGCAAGCTTGGTGCTGATGCTTTTGGAGATTTTCTTCTGGATACGCTAAATAATTCTGGCGTTAATACAAACTATATAAGTAGAACGAATCAGGCCAATACTGCACTCGCTTTTGTAAGTCTCAAGGCCGATGGAAATAGGGAATTCATGTTTTATAGAAATCCGAGCGCCGATATGTTATTATCCGAAGATGAGATTGACAGCGAATGGTTCTCGGCAAAAGACGTACTTCATTTCGGTTCTGTTGACCTTATAGAAGCTCCTGTTAAGTATGCCCATATAAAAGCGATAAATAGCATTAAATCAAAAGGCGGCCTGGTAAGCTTTGATCCTAATGTAAGGCTTGCTTTATGGAATGATGCGCAACGGTGTAGAGAAATTATAAACGATTTTATACCATATGCGGATATTTTAAAGATAAGCGATGAGGAGCTGGAATTTATAACAGGTATAGCTGAAGAGCCGATGGCCATAGCATCTTTATTTATAGGTGATGTAAAGGTTATAGCGTATACTAAAGGTGCTCAGGGTGCCGAGCTTTATACAAAAGATTTTAATATATATGTGCCCGCTCGAAAGGTAAAGGTCGTAGATACTACCGGTGCTGGAGATGCTTTTATGGGGGCGTTTTTGTATAAGATATTGCAGGATTTAGAGGGTATATGCTCTCTAACCAAGGATGTAGCGTATGAGATATTGGATTTTGCTAATAAGGCTGCTTCTATAAGTGTTATGAGGAAGGGCGCAATAAGCTCGCTTCCGACGCTGGATGAAATAATAAGTTGCATTGGTTAATTAGATGAGTTATAATTATCATCGTTATTAGTCGAGAGATATTGATGAAAGGACGATATAGTTAGATGGATATATTAAGAAATGTTCTTATGGCATTGTATATAATTGCTAGCATTATTTTGATAATTGTCGTTTTGATGCAGTCGGGCAAGACGGCTGGTTTATCGGGCAGTATCGCAGGTGGAGCGGAAACATTCTTTGGCAAAAACAAGGCACGTACTTATGATGCAAAATTAAAGCGCTTGACTAAGTATGCTGCTGTAGTTTTTATAGTGCTGTCGCTTGTATTGGTATTATTACAATAGGCCTAGCAGAAAGCCTTGCCACTATAGAACTCTCGTCACTTGTGGTGGGGAGAAGTCAGAATAGTGATTTATAAAATAATATATGAAAGCCCGGCGAATAGAACAAGCCGGGCTAATTTTATATAATACCTGCGATTCGTAATATGGCAAATTCAGCGTATGCAATGATATAAAGCCTACGCCCGCTACAGGCTTGACATATATGCCTCGCTACGGCTGTGAAGCTGGACCACTACGCAATCAAAGATTGCTGCGGTCCTACGCTTCAAAAGCCCGCTCAGTATATATGTCAAGCCTTATGCCACGTAATGATTGCGTACTTACAATTCGTTTCGCTTGAGCAAGCTAGCGCCGGCAATTCGCTACGCAATAGCCTAAAGCCTTCGCAGGACAAGAACGTTTCTTGTACGCTT
>JASGMM010000024.1 GCA_030156435.1 Clostridiales bacterium
TAAGCGCTCCCTGTCGCGCACATCGCCCAAAAGATAGCGCACGTTTTTATGATCGGCAAGCTCTTGCTGCATGATGAACTGCTTATATTCATCGCGGCTGAATATACGCACCACGCGAGGCCTGTATTCGCCAAGCAGTTTTTTCACAATGCCGCTGCCTATGGTGCCTGTGCCGCCTATGACTAGGATGTTCTTGTTATTAAAAATGGACGGCATAGGATCTATCATCTTCTTTTAACCCCTTAACCTCGTTTATACATCCTTCCAAATGAGGCAGTGTATGCTTTATAGCAGCCTCCAAACCTTCGTACAACGCTTTGGACCGTTTGGCCACCCTTATACCCATTTCTATCTCTCCTTCATCCTCTTTTGCTTCGAAGCCTTCCATCACCCTGAACGTTATCAATTCGGAAATGGATGCGATCAACGCTAAGTGCTGCTTCTGCTCCTTGATTTTTGCATCTATCTCATCTAGGCGCTTTAATATGCGGTTTACATCGTGGCGCTTACCGTATTTATATACATCCTGCAATCTTTCAGACAACCTTACGCCATTTCGGCTCCAGCGTTTTATATCCTTTAATGCCTCTAAACCATTCTCCAATTCATCAATTATCCGCTGTAATCTCTCTTGCGGCAATGGCTCATTTGCATGAATCAACTCCTGCATTATGTCATTTGCCCGTATATCCTCATGACAATAAGCGTCTATGGCATCTCTAAAAGTCATTATCTTTGTACCATGAATTTTGGCACCGCCTTCGGTAGCGTCTATAATGGTAGCCTCATAATCGAGATTCATGATGGCATTTTCAAACCACGTCAAAAAAGACAGAAACGACGCGCTGGTGGGTACCAGCCTTCCATCTATACCTTCGACATATTTATATTTTTTATCGTCAATTTGAACGCGATCCGTTTCATATGTAGTCCCCTCGGCATGAGTTCTGCCATCATCGGCATATGCCAGATCCTGCCCTATCAATATAATGGGATCGGCCTTCAAATGCAGCGCCAAGCTGAAGGCCACATTGGCCACCGATGGGCCGGACATAACCATACCTATCGGTGTCTCCAACATTTCCTGCAGCCAAAGGCTCATGGGATCAAATATGCCCATGATAAATCGTGGCCCTCTCCATTCCTTAACTATGCCCGGATGCAATGTAAAGCTATATATCAGCGGGGCATCGCATACTATATCCTTGAAATGCACATAATTGGGATACCCGCCATCCACTGATATGACCGCATGAGGCATAATATTATGCTTTAATAATGCCTTTAAAGCCGTGCCAACACATATAATAAACGCTTTATCTCCTATCTCTTTTAACAAATGTATATTTTTGTTCAACGATGGCCCAGCCGATACTATGACCACGGGCTTACCTATGAATTTATCGAACAGCCGTCCTATGGGTATGCTTTGAAGTGCGTACGGCAAATTTGCAAAAAAGTTGTCCTGCCATTGAGCGGCAAAATGCAGCAGTGTATTGCGGTTTATTACTTTCGCGTTAATTACATCCCTCATGGCGTTGGTAAAATCCTTGTAATGTTGGCCGAAAATGCGGCTGTAAGGCCCAAAATCCACAAACACGCAGTGCTCCATCTTATCGTAGGCTATGTATTGGGATAAGAAGAAGGTTATACCCTTTATATCATCGGCGACAGAGATAAAAACACGGTTATCCTCCAATAATTGTCTCACCCATTCGGCTTCAATGACATGGAGGAATATACCTACCGAGGGCTCCACTATCAACAGGCGATTTTCATCGCCAATGCGCTCTAATAGCCGGTCAACATGGTATCCCAATCCCATGCCGTATACTATCACTACGCTGTCGGGCTGTAGATCAACGGCATCTGCCCAGCGCTTTGCCTCCTTTACAGGATCGTAGGAACTGTGTATGAATATTTTTCTATCTTCACATTCGTATTGAAGCGTATTGCCGCCCAGTTTGGCAGGCAATATATACGATCTATTATAATCATCTAGCGATGTATCTTTCACTTTTTCATATATTCTTGGAAATTTATCTTTCAGCCATTGCATGGCATCCATCTGCGTTTATCCTTTCAAACCCATTTTTATACCGTTCAGCCACTCTATCAATACAGGCTTTATCTCATAATTCAAAATATCCGATACCAGAGTATAGTCCTGATTTTCCAATGCCTCGGCCATAGCCTTTAAAGGCTCCTGCAATGCTTGGGGAACGATATCGGCGCTGCCATCCCAAAAGGGTATGGTAAGGTTTACGGCATCGTTTATCCATTCCAATCCATCCAGCACCTCGCTGAATAAGGCTATGGCCTGGCTATGGCTGCCCGTCTGAAATCTGTCGGTTACCGTTTCTATGCCGCCGATAAGCTTGGGGAGGTATTCCGTCGCCTGTTTCAACGTATCTTCCATCAACTGTCTTTGCTCATCCATGCTAATGTGCCTTTCTTTAAAAAAATAGGACCCCTTAATATTATCTTTTTATATTTTTTTGTCGAATAGAATTCCCAAAAATTTCTCAATCCGCGCTTCGATATCCAAAAGTATCTGAGGCGGTATCTCCTTTATGATCCTGCCGGATTCATTATCTATGACCCGTACCATAAGCTTGCCGGTATCCTCATGCACCGTAAATTTCAGGCTCCTATTCAATATGGAAAGAGCCTTATTCATGTCCTCAACGCTTTTTTCCACATCGTCCTTGGTAAACCGCCCGGGCGCCATGCTCTCTCCCCAGGCTTCGCCTTGAGCATCCAAAGGGCGTATATGTTCTTGGGCCACAGGTTGTGCGGTCTTCCCCGTCACGCCCCAAGCGTTTGGACCGCCGGGTATTGCTGTAACATCGTTCACCAGTTATCACCTTCTTTTTTTAAAAAAGCCGACCGATAGCCGGCCGGCTTTTTCGAAACACAAGAGCTATGACTATTACTGCAACAGCTGCAATACTGTCTGCGGTTTGGCATTGGCCTGCGCCAGCATGGCGGTACCGGCCTGCGCCAATATGTTTGTTCTGGTGAACTCCATCATCTCTTTAGCCATATCGACGTCGCGTATGCGGGATTCTGCAGCCTGCAGGTTCTCAGCCGATGTGTCGAGATTGGCCACTGTATGCTCGAGGCGGTTCTGATAGGAACCAAGCTTGGCACGTTCTGTGGAAACCTGATCGATGGCATCATCAAGAACGTCCAAGTAGGCGCTTATACTTGCATCAGTCGCTACCGAAACATTAATGTCATCAACACCCAAAGCACTAGCATTCATCTTCCCAATTGCCAAGGAAATAACTTGATCCTTGTTAGCACCTATCTGGAATACTAAGCTATTGGCACTGCCATCCAACAGGTTTTTGGTGTTAAACTGCGTCGTACTAGCGATCCTGTTGATCTCTTTTTGAAGTTCTGAAATTTCCTTTTGTATCTGCGCCCTATCCTCAGTTGTATTGGTACCACCGTTGGCAGCCTGTACAACCAGCTCTCTCATCCTCTGCAATATGCTGTGTGTCTCATTCAAGCCGCCTTCAGCGGTCTGTATGAGGGATATGCCGTCCTGAGCATTTCTCGAAGCTTGTGTTAAACCACGGATCTGGCCCCTCATCTTCTCGGATATGGCCAAACCTGCTGCATCATCGCCGGCCCTGTTTATGCGAAGGCCCGATGAGAGCTTCTCCAGCGCTTTTGCGCCGGCATTATTGGTCACGGTCAATTGCCTGTAGGCGTTCATTGCCATTACGTTATGATTGATAATCATAGGAAAACTCCTCCTTGAAATTTTTATTCGGCATCCATGCCTTTATTAAGCTCGTCCTCATTATTTGCTGCCCGGCCGCTGCAGCATAATAAGGATTTGCTTTCATACATTATATCGGAATGTGTGTGGAAAGACTTTAAAGAAAATTTTTAAGATAGCATATCCATTATAATCTGCGCTCTGCTCAGCCATGTATGATATTCGCCGGTTTTACAGATGCCGTTTTCAGCGATCTCGCATCTGGCTCTTTTATGCTTTAAATAAAAATCAACCTCATCCTTTATTGCCTCTTCTCCGCATGACAGATCATAGAATAACATATCTTCATTCTCAACAAAATACTCTTCAAGAAACTTTCCTCTGTCCGACAATACCAAAGCGCCGCTCATCATTCCCTCAAACACCCTTTCATGGCTGCCGTCTGGATGACAAGGTATATTATTGAGCACGATCTTGCTTCTTTGCAGCAATTGGCTCAACGTGCGATAATCGACCATGGGATTTACCTCTATATTGCCTTTATCCTCTAAAGCAGTTTCCCAACTGCCGTTTCCAAAGATCTTCAGTTTAAAATCCTTGAGCGCGGAAACCAGTTGGATGCGCTTTTTAGCCCTGATATAACCATCTATGTGCGGTAAAAATGCGCTTTCAATTTTCAGCAGCTCATTTTTATCTTCAAGCAACGTCGGCGGTATATTATCCTCGAACAATTTGTGCAAGGTGTATTTATTCATTTCCAATCCTAGCTCTGAAATGCTCATCATCATATCAAATACCTTTGGTGAAAATGTTTTTTTCCAGTCATTTTCGATTTCCGCCGGATCTTTCAAGCTGCCGGCGAACAATATATCTATGTCTCGATCTCCATTAACAGCTTGAGCATGATCCTTCAACGCCGTGCTGTGGGGGAAAAAGAAGGCTTTGACATTATTGAACTTTTCTTGGAGAAAGGATACATGGGTCCTATCTACGCAACCTATGTAAAGATTCGGACTGGCTATGTTTTTAAACCTATATATCTGATAAATAGGGTGGTCTACGAGCAACGCTATGTGCGGTACATTGAAATAATCGAAGAAATCCTTATTTTCAAAATAGCCCGGCGTTATCGAATTAAACGCAATAGTGATATCCGGCTTCACGCTAAAGTAGAGGTAATATACCTCCTTCAAATACCCCTCTCGCATCAGATCGACAGTATATACCTTGCAGCCTAATCGTGCAAATGCCTCCGCTATATCGTCCGCAAAATATCGCAGCACGTCATATTGGCTCTGCCCCTTGAATATCCCTATAACGATTTCTTTGCCATTCATATCGTTTTCTCTTTCTCTGTCTTATTTGCCTCAACATTATTATATAGTCTTATATATTTATCGGACAAATACGAGCCAGCATTTAATATATAGAACGTTTGAAACAAATAGGCTTGCCAATCTTCTTGTCTTCTTAATATTATGGACCATACATTGCATGAGGTTTAGGAGTATGTCACTGTTTATCCATGCCTTCGTTAAATTCTACCAGTATGACATCCTGGCCTATCTTCTTTATCTTTTCCCATGGTATTATGTATTCTTTGCTTTTGCCGAAAATATTGAATTTATTGTTGCCCGGTACTATTATGGCCGTTATGCGGCCTGCCTCCAGATCAAACTCCATATCCACAATAGGCCCCAGTCTCTTGCCATCCAGCACGTTTACTACTTCTTTCTGACGAATATCAGAAGATTTATCCATATAAGATCATCCCCATAGTATAGTATTCTCTTTCATTATATGCGGGAGATATAAAAAAGTGCACCGTACGGTGCACTTTTTAAATGTATTTTCTCATATGGCTCAATGCGGATTTCTCCAGCCTGGAAACTTGTGCCTGGGATATCCCTATCTCCTCGGCCACCTCCATCTGAGTCCTTCCTTGAAAGAAGCGCATGGCCAATATGGTCTTTTCCCTTTCGCTGAGCTTCTGCATGGCCTCCTTCAATGCTATGGTCTCCAGCCAGTTATCATCCTGATTTTTATCATCGCTCACTTGATCCATGACATATATCGCATCCCCGCCGTCATGATATACCGGCTCAAATAGAGATATGGGGTCTTGTATGGCGTCCATGGCAAATACTACTTCCTCAGCAGGCAGTTCCATGGCCTTGGCTATTTCTTCCACCGTCGGTTCTTTGCCATCCTTGGCCACGAGCTGTTCTCTGATCTGCAGCGCTTTATATGCTGTATCTCTAAGCGAACGGCTCACTCTAATGGAATTATTATCCCTTAAATAGCGCCTTATTTCACCTATGATCATCGGTACAGCATAGGTTGAGAATTTCACATTTTGACTGAGATCAAAATTATCTATGGCCTTTATCAGGCCTATGCAGCCAACCTGAAACAAATCGTCCACATGTTCGCCGCGATTGTTAAATCTTTGGATAATGCTCAGCACCAGCCTCAAATTACCCCTTATGAATTCCTCTCTGGCGGCTTTATCCCCTTCTTTTATGCGTTTAAGCAGTTCTTTCATCTGCTTATCGGCAAGGACTGGTAATTTAGATGTATTTACACCGCATATCTCTACCTTATTTATTACCATATGCCTTCCTCCACAATAAACTTACGTTAGCCTAGATTTCATTATAACCGGCATATGGTTTTTTTATACTGAGAAATAATACCAGTATTATATCATATGAACTATTTCTTTTTTCAATCTTTTTATGATCCGCTTCTCCAATCTGGATATATACGATTGCGATATGCCCAACATGTCCGCCACCTCTTTCTGCGTTTTTTCCACACCGTCGTCCAAACCGAATCTAAGCTGCATGATCCTTTGCTCGCGCGAGGACAGCTTGTTGAGCGCTATATTGAGCAATTGTTTATCCACTTCATCCTCTATAATATTGTAGACAAGGTCCACCTCGGTACCCAGCACGTCGGACAGCAACAGCTCATTACCGTCCCAATCGGTGTTCAGAGGTTCATCTATGGATATCTCGGTTTTATTGAACCGGCAGTTTCTGCGCAAATACATCAGTATCTCATTTTCTATGCACCGCGAGGCATATGTGGCCAGTTTTATCTTTTTATCCGGGTCAAAAGTATTCACGGCTTTTATAAGGCCTATAGTACCTATCGATATAAGGTCCTCGACAGGTATACCGGTATTATCAAAGCGCCTGGCTATGTATACTACCAAACGCAGATTGCGCTCTATGAGGATGCTTTTAACGCTCTCGTCGCCGCCGGCGAGCCTTTTCATTATATCCTGCTCTTCGTCAGACGACAATGGAGGCGGTAAAGCCTCGTTGTTGTTTATATAAAATACATATTGGTCTTCCCGCAAGCCTACCTTCGTTAAAAAACGCGACAGCCATAGTTTAATCAAACGTATATTCATAATACCCTCTCCTTCTAAATTATTAGACCGGGGTTTAACAGCATAGTATAGGCATCGTCCTGTGAAAGCCTGCTGTTGCATATTCCTATGATGATTTCCTTGGATTCTATCGTTTGCTCAGGCGTAAAGACTTTTATATAATCTGGCCTGAAACCAACCATCATGCCGTTGGATTGTCCGATGGAGTTAAACGGTATCAACCTAAAACGAAGCATGCACGGTGATCCGCTCAAGGCTTCCATTATCGCTCCTATATCCACCTCGTTGCCCGCTTGTATAATCGATGCCAGAGCATCGGGTAATAATTCTTTTATGCAGGAAAGCTCCGCTATCACCACCGGATAATTGGATATAGGATCATGGAGCACGTTGCCGGTGTCCAACATGGCATTGGCCTTGACAGCCTTGCCGTCAAGCGCCACTTCTGTGGGCATCATCAAACGTTTCCTATCCAAACGCGCCCGCATATATCTCCAACAATATCCTGTTATTATATAAGCGAATACAGCGGCTATTATCATGGTAACGACGGGATAGCCGTGCATATAAAATCCTCCATTGGCCAGCATAAAATTCTGATTGGTAAAATATAATATTCCAAACGCCACACCACCAAATAAAAAGGTTACCATATAAAAGATTGCGCTCAATCTTAAAAAATCCCTCCACCGCTCTATATGAAAGCCCAATAATATCATCATAGCCGATAGTACTACTTTAAACGATATATTATTCAAAAAGTAAAGCGTCGGCCAAAAGCTTCCTATAACATAAAGCGCCCCTATACCGGCTGCCGCCGCCAGCCTCCATGGATTGGTATTACAACCGCTCAGGCGGTCGACAATCCATAGGATTATAAAGTTCATAATAAAATTATCTAAGAACAATAAATCCACATATATAGTCATAAGATCTCCTCCAAGACGATCTCATATGCAAGCATTGCCCTTTAAAAAATTATATTCGCTTGTACCAACTTTTATGATTATACAATAGGTAAGAACAAAAAAATGTAGAAATGTAGTGCTCAAATGAAATTTTATATGGCATGAAGTGGCAGGCAACCTGCCACTTCATTATGAAATGTCTATGCGATTGGCTGAGGATACATACTTGTATTTATGGCCCAAAATGGTGACCAGCGGCTCAATCGATGCTTTAGCTATATTATTCGCTACTTGTGGCTGTACCTGTGCGGTAATATCACGGCCATTATAATATACCTTTACACCTGGGCGTATGGGTTGTTGCGATTCGTTTATGCCAAAATATTTAAATACGGCCTTGGCGATGGAATCAGCTAATTGTTGTCTGAAATCGGCTTGCTTTAATAATGCCTCCTCCCTCACATTGGTATGGAAGGCGCACTCTATTATGACAGCCGGCATGGACGTCTCGCGTATAATATAATAATAGTCCCTGCCATTGCTGGCTTTTCTGGTCTTTATACCGCGATTGCGCAATTTTAGATCCAACGATATTTGATTGACCAAATAGGATGCCAATTTGTTTCCGGTAGTGGTGAATAGCGAATAAAAAGCCTCCACACCATTAGCTTGAGGATTAGTGGCCGCATTGGTATGAACCGATATCAATGCGTCGGCACCGGAATTATTGGCTATAGCTATGCGCTGCACAGGCGTCACCGTCCTATCGGCATTCCTGGTCATTGTAACCTTTATGCCCGCTTGCTGCAGCTTGTAGCTAAGGCGCAGCGCTATATCCAATACGCCGTCAGCCTCTATATAGCCGGTAGGCCCCCTGTTGTACCTATCGGAGCCGCCGTGCCCCGGATCAATACATATATGCATAAGCTCTTTCTCCTTATTTTTTTCTTCTTATGCATAGTATGTATTTAAAAAGCACAATGTTATATATGTTATATTATCTGTTTTTGCTGCGCCTTAAAAAGGCTGGTATGTCAAGCTCGTCATAATCGATGTTTATACCGGCAGCCGCCTCTTTGGCCGCAGCCTTATTTTTATCTCTGGAAGGCACAGCCGCTTTCTTTTCGGTCCTCTCAAAGCCGGTGGCTATAACGGTGATGCGCACCTCGTCCTGCAGGCTGTCGTCTATGACCGCTCCGAATATGATATTGGCCTCCTCATCGGCCGCTTCGGCTACCAATTCGGCCGCTTCATTAACCTCAAACAAACCTAGGTTTTTGGACCCGGTTATATTCAACAATACGCCTTTAGCACCTTCTATAGTAGTCTCCAAAAGCGGACTCTGTATGGCCTGGCGCGCAGCCTCCACAGCGCGATTCTCGCCGGTGCCGCGGCCTATGCCCATATGGGCCAGCCCTTTCTCGCGCATTATGGTCTTGACGTCGGCAAAGTCCAGGTTGACCAGACCAGGCACCGCTATAAGGTCGGATATGCCTTGCACGCCTTGACGCAATATATCATCGGCTATCTTGAACGCGTCCAGCATGGACGTTTTCTTTTCGGCCACCTGCAGCAACCGGTCGTTCGGTATAACCACGAGCGTATCGACATAGCCTTTGAGTTCCGCCAGACCTTTTTCAGCATTCACCATGCGCTGGCGGCCTTCAAAGGCAAACGGCTTGGTAACAACACCTACCGTCAATATACCCATCTCTTTGGTTATCTGCGCCACCACCGGCGCGGCGCCTGTACCGGTACCGCCGCCCATTCCGGCCGTCACGAATACCATATCGGCGCCCTTCACCGCTTGGGCTATTTCATCTCGGCTCTCCTCGGCGGCTTTCTGGCCTATATCGGGATTAGCGCCGGCTCCAAGCCCTTTGGTAATTTTTTCGCCTATCTGAATCTTCTGATTGGCTTGAGACATATACAATGCCTGCTTATCTGTGTTGATAGATATAAATTCCACGCCTTTGACGCCGAATTCTATCATCCTGTTAACGGCATTATTCCCTCCGCCGCCTACGCCTATAACCTTTATCTGAGCCCCATGTTCTTCTTCAATGTCGAATTCAAACATATCATTCGTTCCCCCTAATCATTTTTATCCTCAAAAGAAATCGCTGAAAAACGCTTTTACTTTACCCCATACGGAGGACATGTCCAAACGTTGCTCATGCCTGCGCACAGTGGCACCGCCCGCTTTAGAGACATATTTCTTATTATTAGACGCATATTTTATCAAGCCCACGCCCACTGAAAATGTCGGGCTGGATACACCTATAAAATCCGGCGCGCCGATCCTTATCGGCATGTCCAATATCTGGCGGCCTAATTCCTTTGCCCCTTTGAGCAACGATAATCCTCCTCCCGTCAAGACTATGCCCGCGGGTATCTTGTCAGCGTAGCCCGAGCGTTCTAATTCATGTTTGATCAGATTAAACATTTCTTGCACCCTGGCTTCCACTATGTATGCTATTTCCTTTTGGCTTATATTGGCAGGCACCCCGTCGCCCATCTTATTTATCGGAATAGCACTGTCGTCTTCAATCCACGATACCATGGCCTGACCATATTTCTTTTTTATATTTTCAGCCTCTGAAAATGGCAATCTGAAGCCTATGGAGAGATCATTGGTTATATGCCCACCTCCAACAGGTATCATAGCGGTATAAGCGAGATTGTCATCTATAAATATAGAAATATCGGTTACTCCGGCCCCTACGTCTATCAACGCTACTCCAAGTTCTTTCTCATCATCGGATAGTACCACCGATGCCGACGCCAATGGTTCCAGAATCACCGCGGAAATATTTAATCCAGCTCTTTCTATACATTTTATCAGATTTTGAATCGATGTGGTAGTACCCAATGCAATATTAGCTTCTACCTCCAATCTTACGCCTACCATTCCGACGGGATCTTTTATCATATCGTATCCATCAACGACATATTGTATAGGCAGTATATCCATTATTTCTTTACCGGGCGGCACTGCCATAACCTTAGTGGCTTGAAGCACCCTCTCCACATCAGCCTGCCTTATCTCGCGGTCGGCGTTGGAAACAGCTATAATGCCCTTATTTTTTATAAGCGAAACATGTCCGCCCGGTATCGCTGCGAATACCGAATTTATATTTATATCGGCCATATTCTCAGCTTGGTTTATAGCCGATATTATCGATCGAGCCGTATCGTCTATATCCACCACCACGCCTTTTTTTAAGCCGCTGCACGGGCTTTCGCCTACCCCTATTATCTCCAGATTCTTGTCTTTTACGTTTATTTCTCCTATTATTGCTGCTACCTTAGACGAGCCTATGTCTAAAGCAGCTATAACCTCTCCCATTTATAGCTAACCCCCTCAATCCTCTATTTTGTCTTTACCACTGATGCTCTTAAGTATATAACGCCTTATGATTGCGAAATTCTGGAATAATCTGGTTCCAAACGCAAATATAGCAGCCAGATAAATAGGTATATCCAACCTATCTCCTATATATGCCAGCACCGCAGCCAATATAGCATTGCCGAAGAAACCAGAAACAAAAACCTCTATATCGAACTTTTTCTCCAACCATGCTCTGACCCCGCCGAATACGGAGTCTAAAGCGGCTAATACGGCTATGGATACATAAGGCGCATAAGCCGTAGGAATATTAACGGGCAATATATAGCCCAACGCTAGTCCCAGTATAAGCCCTAATATAGGCAGCCACATAATCTATCACCCTCTTTCACCGTTCAACCGGTTTTGCATATCTGAAGTTTACCGGCCCGTAATAACCGGGCACAGTTATCTTATCCATCTTCTTTACGTTTATCTGTATACCCCAATATTTCAGTATATCATATATACCCCCTGGTTGTATAAGTATGGCCTCCAATGTCGCCGGATCCCCTATCGCGTCTATAATAAACGGCGGTACGAAGCGCTCAGTAGCGGTTATTATAGTAGGCCCTCCACACTTTATCTGCGTATTGGCTAAAAGCCTCTGTCCGTTCAGTGCCACAGCCTCTGCTCCAGCAGCCTTAAGATCATTGACTATATCAAGCAGATCCTGTTCATGCACAAGATAAGCGTTTATATTGCTGCCTTCTATCATCTCTCTGTCACTGTCATTTAATACAACCTGTACACCCGGGCCCTCCAACTCGGTAAGCCCTGCTAATATACGCGCGTCGTTCAATTGCTGTGTCAAATGCTTTACATAGGCACTATCCTCACCGCCCTGTTTTTCCAGCTCGGCCATACGCGCCTGGTAACCCTTTAATTCTTCCACCAATTCTTGTTTTCGCTGTTCCAATTGGGTTACCTGCTGTTGCAAATTCGCTATCCTCTCCAGCGATGATGAAATAGACGAATTATTTACGTTGCTCGCAGATTTAAACTGCAGCATGGCTAGAAACGCCGCTATAGCCAGAAAAAATGCTATGAGCAGTTGTTGCATCGTTTTTTGCATACCTACATCACCATTATTCCTTAGGTGGTACAGGCTTAGCATATTTGAATTTTATAGCACCGGCATACTTAGGTACCGTGACCTTATCGGTTTTCTGTATTCTTACAGTTATATTATAGGTGCTCAGCATATCTACAACACCGCCGCGTAATGTAAGAGCCTTTTCAAGATTTTCCGCATCGCCTATAACCTTAAATACATACGGAGGGGAGTAAGGCGTGGTATTTATATTTATATGATTGCCCGCATTTCGTATCTCAGTGGTAGCTATGATTCTTTCCTCGTTTATAGCTATCGCTTCAGCTCCCGCAGCATTTAATTCATTCACTATTGTAAGCAGGTTGTCGTATTGTATAGCCATTGGAATATTCTCATCTACGGTTATAATAAGGCCCGGTCCTTCCACATCGGTCAAACCGGCTAGCATACGCATCTGCTGCAATTCATTTTCCACTGTCTGAGCCAATTGCCCGGTATTCTGAGCCGATTGCTCATATTCTCGTATACGTTGCTGAAATTGCCGTATTTGTTCCTGTAAGTCCTCATTTTCCTGAGTCAGTTTCTGCACGCGCGCAGTCAATTCTTCGGCTCGCTGTATCGATGTGCTGCCACCTACCCTCTGCACATTTTTAAACTGCGCTGCCAGCATTATGCCTAATATCATGCTTACAAACATTATCGCCAACTGGCCGCTTTTTTTATTCAATAGTCCTTCACCTTTCATCCAGTTTATTTATAGTAAGGCGTGTATATAGCCTGACCAGCATATGCCACATCCAAGACACCTTCCGGTTTGGTTTGGCCTTTATCCGCCAGGTCCTTCAACACCGCTTGTATCCATGCCATTTTAGTATCCAGATCTTGGCTGTCACCCATCCTTATCTGCATACCCCAATCGGTCATAACTATTATATCATATTCGCTCTGGATATCTATATGGGTAATATTGGATAACATGTCCCATTCTTTTAAGGCAGCATATAGTTTAACCAGCGCTTTGCCCTTATTGGAACCATTGCTTATATTATCTCCTATATCGAATACCATATCATCCATACCGATAACTATGGGAAGCATCCACTGCCCCTTTCTCTGCACATGTTGCAGGTATACGCTCTCCTGATCTACTAACGCATACCCATCTGCAACCTCGATCATTAAAGCCTCCTGCCGTTCGGTTATATTTATTACCAATTCGGCCGGTAATCGACGCTTTATACTATCGACTACTATGTACGGATTGGCTTCCAAGCTTCTCTCTACCTGCCGCTTGTCCACTTCAAATATATTCTGCCCAATTATAACGCCGCTTAAATCAACAATATTATTATACGACAATTTCTCATTCCCGGAAACAGTTATTTCTCTTATATCAAAAATATCGGTGGTGAGGAGAAGAAGGAACAGTATTGCTAATAAAAAAAGCATCAATATAGATAAAAAAATATTCCTTCTTCTTTTTATTATATCTAACGACTTATCGGCAATCCGTTTATTAAAATCGTAATTTATCATACGTTTAACCACACCTCTATGAAACAATAGACACATCAGCGCCTAAATTATTTAAAACATCGCACATGCCCTCATAGCCGCGATCCACAAAATATATGTCGTCTATCAAAGTAACACCACGTGCCACCAAAGCAGCTATTATAAGAGCCGCTCCACCGCGCAGATCTTTGGCCTTAACTTCAGCACCTTTCAGCTCCTGCACCCCTTTTATAATAGCGGTTTTATCGCATAGCATTATATCAGCTCCCATGGCTATCAGATCATTTACATGCCTAAACCTGTTCTCGAATACCGTCTCCACTATTCTGCTTATACCGTCTGCCTTAGTCAGCACTGCCATGGTTATAGCCTGCATATCTGTCGGAAAACCGGGATACGGCAACGTGGTTATGTCTACCGGGTATATGCGGTGAGGACCTTTTACACGTAATGAATCGCCATCCGATAATATATCACATCCCATATCCTTATATTTGTCTATTATAGCTACCATATGTCCGGTATTTATATTATCGAGCACTATATCCCCGCCTGTAATGGCGGATGCAGCCATATATGTCCCGGCTACTATTCTATCGGGTATTATGCTGTGATGCACTGCATGCAACCTATCCACGCCTTCTATAGTGATAATGCTGGTGCCTGCGCCTGACACTTTACCGCCCATTTTGTTTATGAAACATTGCAAATCCCATATCTCAGGCTCACGCGCAGCGTTGGTTATAATGGTCTTACCCCGTGCCATAACCGCCGCCAGCATTATATTCTCAGTAGCTCCCACACTCGGATACCCAAGTATTATATGGTTGCCGACCAATTTATCGGCCGAGCATATAAGATGTCCATCCCTCTCATCTATATGAGCCCCTAACATTTTCAATCCTTTTAGATGGAGATCTATAGGACGTTTGCCTATATCGCATCCCCCGGGGTATGTAAACCTAGCCTTTCCCATACGCGCCAGCATCGGACCGAGCAAGACTATAGATGATCTGAGCTCCTTGAATAACTTGTCCGGAAGTATCCAGTCATTTAAACCGCCGGAATCAATTATCGCGCAATGATCATCGTATTCTACTTTACATCCTATATATTGCAATATTTCAATCATGGCTACCACATCGGCCAGATACGGGCAATTCTCTATTACGCTTACACCGCCGTTTAACAACGCTGCCGCCAGTATAGGAAGTGCGGCATTTTTTGAACCGCCTACTTTAACTTTACCCTTTAGGCAACTGCCGCCTGCTATCCTCATCATAGACACAGCCAACACCTCCGCAAAAGATGCTTATAGTTTACATATCCATAATATGCAGCACTCGCTGAGGTGTTACAATAGCAGTTATGGTAAATGCTTGGATGACACGAGGCGGTTGACCATGTCGTATATCCTCTCATCGGCATCGGTTATGCCTAGAGCCCTGCTATTATCGGCCATATTTTTTAATCTCTCTTTATCCTCAAGCAATTGTCCTACAGTCCTTATAAAAGCCTCCGGAGTAACGTCTTGCTCCAGCATAACCAGTGCCGCTCCTTCTTTCTCCAACATCCTGGCGTTATACTCTTGATGGTTGTTGACTACATTGGGCGATGGTATCAATATAGAAGGCAATCCCCTGGCGGTTATCTCAGCCAGAGCTATGGCACCTGCTCGCGATACTACAAGGTCGGCAGCAGCCAGGGCTTCTCCCATATCGTATATATACGGCAATACCTTTATATGGCGGTTTGCCGCCAAATCAATGTTTTTGCTTTTTATACCATTCAGCACCGCTTCATATTGCGCATTACCTGTAGATAGCAGTACTTGATACGGCTTTCGCCGCTTTATCACCCAGTCTATTAAGCCAACGGCCATCTGATTTATACGCTCTGCCCCGCGGCTTCCGCCTATAATAGCTATCACAGGCTTATCGGCAGAAAACCCCAGTGATTTGCGTGAAGGCTGAGGCTTAGCATCTATTATCTCACGCCGCACGGGATTGCCGGTAATCTCTACTTTGCCTGTGGGCACGTTGAAGTATTGGGCCGACTGATCGAAACTTATAGCTATTTTATCTACAAAATGGCTTAGTATGCGGTTAGTGGCGCCGGGCATAACGTTTTGTTCGTGTATAATAGTAGGTATATGTTTCAACGACGCTATAAATAATACTGGCCCGCATACATAACCGCCTGTGCCTACAACAACATCAGGCTCAAATCGGTCTATTATACCGCGAGACTCTTTTAAACCCCGTTGAAGATCAGCCAGTGTTTTAAATATGCCAAATGATAGTTTCCTATTAAATCCACTTACTGTTATGGTTTCCAGTTTAAAGCCTTCTTTAGGCACGAGCTGGCTTTCTAAACCCTTCTTGGTGCCCACAAATAATATTTCGGTTTCCGGCTTATGCCGCATTATAGCTTTGGCGATGGCAATCGCCGGATATATATGCCCGCCGGTGCCTCCGCCGGCAATTAAAACCCTCAATCTATCAAACCTCCGTCACTCGATCTCGCAATGTTTGGATATATTAAGCAATATTCCCATGCTGGCCATAGATATGCTAAGCGATGAACCTCCGGCGCTTATAAACGGCATAGGCACACCAGTAGGTGGCATAGACGACGTGACCACCGCCACGTTCATGATAACCTGCAACGCCACTATCGATATTATACCTGTGGCCAGCAGACGCCCAAAGCTGTCTTTTGCCGTTATGGCCACGCGCAAACCGCGCCATATTAAAAACATAAAGATAAAAAGTATCGCCACACCACCTATAAAGCCTAATTCTTCACATATTATGGCAAATATGAAATCATTCTGGGGCATGGGCAGATAAAATTGCTTCTGTCTGCTATTGCCCAAGCCTACGCCCCAGAGGCCGCCCGAACCCAGAGCGTAAAGCGACTGCACCAATTGGAATCCGGTATCGCTGGCATCCTGAAATGGATCCCTAAAAATCATTATGCGTTTATACCAATACGTATCCGCTATAATGCCGGATGAAATTATATAGGCCGCCGCACCAGCACCGATGCCTAGCAGCGACGCCAGGTGACCTATATTGGCCCCGGCTGCGAACATCATAACAAAGCACAGCATTATCATAGTCAGAGCTGTGCTGAGATTGGGCTGCATTACTATTATAACGAAAAATATACCCGCTATGATCAGATATGGAACAACGCCTTTGCTGAAAGTCTTCATAGCATCATTTTTTTTAGACATGCTTCGCGCCATATATATAACCATAGCGATTTTGGCTATCTCAGCGGGCTGTATAGTTATAGGCCCTAATTTTATCCATCGTGTGGCCTCATTTATGGTAGCACCTACCCCCGGTATGAAAACCGCGAGCAGCAGCAATATACTCAACACAAGCAAAGCATTGGCCCAACGCTCTAGCTTATGATAATCATAATTCATCATAAATACCATGGCCGCAAAACCCAGGACCGCCCACATTAACTGGCGTTTGAAAAAATAATATCCGTCGTTGTAAGTATCTACGGCATAATTATAACTGGCGCTGAATACCATTACTATGCCTATACTTACAAGCAATAATACCGAAAATAATATAGGATAATCGCAAGCTTTTTTAGGCAATGCGCCTACCTCCTCAATTTTCTGACTGCCTCTTTGAATACCATCCCGCGTTGTTCGAAATTATCAAACATATCCCAACTGGCGCAAGCCGGCGATAGTAAAACGCAATCGCCTGCTGATGATAAATGCCATGCCTGCTCTACAGCCTCTTGCAAAGAGTGTACTTTGTATATGTTGTCAAATCCCATGCGCCTGGCCGCAGAAGCTATTTGATCGGCCGTCTCGCCCAGCAACACCAACGCCTTGACTTTACTGTCAAATGCCTCTATAAAGCCGGTGAAATCCGCATGTTTATCCATACCACCAGCTATTAGTATTATAGGACCGTCTACTGCTTCTATAGCTTTAACGGCAGCATCGGGATTGGTGCCTTTAGAATCATTTATAAACCGCACGCCCTCTATTTCATCGACAAACTCTATGCGGTGCTCCACACCTTCAAATGTACGCAAGCCTTGTGCTATGACATCAGGCCCTATGCCCATAGCATAAGCAATGGCGGCCGAGGCCAAAGCGTTCTCCAGATTGTGCTTGCCTGGTATTTTTATGTCACTGACTCGGCATATTTTATCCTCTCTGCTATTAAGCCTGCATATCACATAATCATCTTTGACCATAGCGCCTTCGTCCAACTCCTGCTTGCGGCTGAAAGGCAGTACATGGGCTTTCGGCAATTCCATCAGTTGTCGGCACGGTTCATTGTCCATATTGAGCACGACGTAATCGTCCGGTCCCTGATTCATGAAAATCCGGCTTTTGGCCGCGATATAGTTATCAAATGTGCCGTGACGGTTTAAATGATCCTCCGTTATATTCAATATAGCGCTCACACGTGGCTTGAAATACCTTATGCTTTCCAGCTGAAAGCTGCTTATCTCGGCTACAACCACGTCACCCGGCCCATACTGCTCTATGGCCGATATCATGGGCGTACCAATATTTCCGCATACAAATGTATTCACACCTGCCAGTTTGAATATATGGCCGGTCAATGCAGTGGTAGTAGTCTTCCCATTAGTACCGGTAATAGCCACTATAGGCACATTGGATAACCTATAAGCCATTTCCACTTCACCAATCAATTCTATGCCCAATGAGCAGGCTTTTTTTACAAATGGTTTATCCAATGGCACGCCCGGGCTGACTATTGCCATACCACATCTTTCCAGCAGTTCATCCGGTTCTACTCCGAAAGCGTATTCGGCCTTTATGCCTTCCAGTTGGTTCAAAGCATCGCCGAGTTCACATTGTTCTTTTATATCATTTAATATTATATGAGCGCCATGGCGGTATAATACTTTAGCAGCCGCTATACCGCTCAAAGCCATACCTATTATCAATATACGTTTATCCTTTAACTCCATTATCTACTGCTCCTATATAAACACCGGGTGACGGTTAAAATGCCAATATGGCTATGAGGTTCAGCACGATAGCCGCCATAGTGAAAAACGCCACCACCCTGCCCTCCGGCATGCCTGACAGCTCAAAATGGTGGTGTATCGGCGTCATTTTGAATATACGTTTACCGCCAGTCAGTTTAAAATATACCACCTGCAATATGACAGACACAGCCTCGGCAACGTATACGCCACCCATTATAATCAGAAAAAGCGGTGACCTGGATATTACCGCCATAGCAGCCACAGCCCCTCCTAATGCCATGGAGCCTGTATCACCCATAAACACTTTGGCCGGATGGGTATTGAAAAGCAAAAATCCCAGGCAGCCACCGGCTACAGCCCCCGCATATACGGCCATATTGTGCATATTTACCGCCATGTACGCCTGACCCTGTGCGCTTTCTATGGTATCAAATGCGTTATATATCAGGGCAAAAGTCGCAGCAACTACCAGGGTAACGCTGGCAGCGAGGCCGTCGATGCCATCTGTAAGGTTTACGCTGTTGGTTGTCCCCACCACCACAAATACCGTAATCGGTATAAACAACCAGCCTAGGTTCCATTGGGCTTCAGAAAATGGTATACGCCACACCGTGCCTATATCTGGGTTGTTAGCAGCGTATATGGCAAATATCAGTGCTATGCCTATCTGGCCTATCAGCTTTTGATATGCGCGTAAACCGAGCGAACGCCTCATCGCCACCTTTATAAAATCGTCTATAAATCCTATAAGGCCATAGCCCAGTGTAATCAGCACAGCCACCAGCATCATCTCATAATTGCCCTGAGCCGCCAAAAAGGCCGCTATAATAATGGCAGGCACCATAAATACTCCACCCATGGTAGGCGTACCTGTTTTAGCAAGATGGGTTTTGGGGCCTTCTTCCCTTACAACCTGCCCAAATTTCCAACGTCTCAGCATAGGTATTATTATCGGCCCGCTTATCAGGCATATAATAAAAGCTATTATTACAGCATATATTATATCGCTATGCATTCTTTGCTCCTTCGTCGTGCTCTTGCAAGTATTTCACTATTTCATCCATGTGCATGCCATGCGACCCCTTTATCAATATCGCGTCGCCATGCGTTATATGTTCATCCAGCCATGATATGGCATCATCATTGGAATTAAACCTATAGATATTATGTGCGTCCATACCGGACGCCTCAGCCCCATCGGCTATATAATGCGCCATGCGGCCCACTGTTACCAATACGTCTATCCCTTTTTGTGCCACCGCATGCCCTAATTCGGTATGCGCCGTTTCGGCCATCCCTCCCAATTCCAGCATATCTCCCAATACCGCTATTTTTCTGGCGCTATCCAAATCGCATAGCACTTCTATAGCTGCTCTCATCGAGTCAGGGTTGGCATTATATGTATCGTCTATAAGCTGTATATCCGGGTATATTTCAAACATCTTCAAACGTTGAGGCGTATCGTAAAGGCTCTCTATGCCTGCTTTTATCTGCTTTAACTGCACATTTGCCTCCATTCCAACCAATACTGCGGCCAAGCTGTTGTACACATTATGAAAACCGGCTATATTGAGATATATATCCTCCCTTTGGCCATCGGGCAGCACCGCCGTATAACAATAATAGCCGTTTTTATAAAGCCGTATATTCAAAACCTTGATATCGCCTTTGCCTCGCGTGCTAAAGTAGAGCACACGACATGGTAAGACGCTATGCAAGGTACACAGTAACGGATCATCACCGTTTAATACAGCAACGTCATTGTCGCCGAAGAAATCAAACAATTCGAGTTTAGCGCGCAATATATTTTGTTGATCGCCCAATTTCTCTACATGTGAAAGGCCTATATTGGTTATGACTCCTATATGCGGCCGCGCTATATCTGCAAGGTCGTGTATCTCGCCTAATGCGCTCATACCCATCTCCAATACAGCATATTGATGATGCGGATTCATATCGAATACAGTAAGCGGCAATCCTATCTGATTATTCAGGTTGCCGCGGTTTTTCAATACGTTGTATTTTTGGCTGAGCACAGCATATATAAACTCCTTAGTGGTCGTCTTGCCGCTGCTACCGGTTATGGCAATTACCGTAAGGTGAAACATACGCCTGTAATAAGCCGCCAGGCGTTTGAGCGCCTCAAGTGTATCCTCTACCTTTATTATCGGTATATCCCAATCTGCTGTATCCTTGCTAAGCATCACTGCCGACGCTCCATTTGTCACAGCGCTGTATATAAAGTCATGGCCATCATATCGTTCTCCTGTCAGGGCAATGAACAATTGACCAGGCTTCACAGTCCTACTGTCGGTGGATACACCGTTTATAATACGCCATTTATCACCGGCAATCAGTCTACCGCCGGTCGCTTCTATTACCTCGGAAACAGTAAGCTTCACTGCTTTTCGTCCTCCAATAGCTCGCGAACTACCTCGCGTTCATCAAAATGTATGGTCTTATCCTTCAATATCTGATACGTCTCATGGCCTTTACCGGCCAACAATAGTATATCATCTTTTCGCGCCGTTTGCAGCCCATATTTTATGGCTTGGCGGCGATTTTCTATAACAATATAAGGGCAGTGAGTTTTGCGTATACCCTCCTCAATCTGCCTTATAATAGCCATAGGATCCTCGCTTCTTGGATTATCGGATGTCAGTATACAAAAGTCAGCGTATCTGCCGCCTATTTCACCCATTATCGGCCGCTTAGCGGCATCCCTGTCTCCTCCGCAGCCGAATAGCGCTATCACGCGACCCTTGGCTATATCTTTGACCGATTTCAGTATATTTTCTAAACCATCGGGCGTATGAGCATAATCGATGATAACTGTAAAATCAGTGTCGGTGCCCAGCACTTCAAATCGACCAGGTACGCTCTTGAGTGCTTGCAGACCCTTCGATATATCATCCGCAGATACGCCCATGGCATAGCATGCTGCTGCCGCTGCTAACGCATTATATACGCTGAAACGACCGGGTATATTTATTATAACCGGTCTTCTATCGCCGCATATATCGATATCAAAAGTAGAACCTTTAGCATCGCTGAGTATGTTAGAGGCTGTCACATGCGCTTCACGTTCTATTCCATACGTATATACGGTTTTGGAAACAAACATATCCTTTAGTTTGACGCCATAGGAGTCGTCTACATTGGTCGCTATAACCCCGCTATTTTGAAATAATTTTAGCTTAGCAGCAAAATAATCATCCATATTGCTATGGAAATCCAAATGATCCTCGGTTAAATTGGTAAATATTCCTATATCAAATCTGCAACCAGCTACCCTGTTCAATGCCAGCGAATGCGATGAAACCTCCATAACCACGTCCTGTATGCCAGCATCGGCCATCTGCCTGAATAAAGCATACAAATCGGACGATTCAGGCGTAGTGCGTTCGGTATGCAGTACCACATCGCTTATCATATTCTGTATGGTGCCTATAAGTCCCACCTTTCGCCCGCTTTGCTCCAATATGGATTTGACCATATATGTCACGCTGGTCTTGCCGTTCGTTCCAGTCACCCCTATAAGGTGCAGCCGCTTATCCGGATAATCATAAAAGGCACGCGACAGGGCAGCCAAGGACAAACGGCTGTCTTCAACCTTTACTACCGATACGCCATCTGGCAGTGGAATATCACGGGTTACCACTACAGCTACAGCACCGTTGTCTACAGCTTGGCGTATAAACTGATGTCCATCAGTTTTAAAGCCTTCTATGGCTACAAATAAGGACCCCTGCGTGACCTTGCGCGAATCATAACATATATTTTTTATATCTAAATGAACATCTCCGTTTACAGTATAATACTCTATATCATTTAATAATTTTATCAATTCCATAAAATATTAATTCCCTTCGGTCATGTTTACTATTACCTCGGCGCCCTCTTTGACCTTGGTACCCGCTCTAGGACGCTGATCTATAATCAAGCCATTGCCTTTACCCTGCTTTAATTTCAACCCTATTTTCTCCAGTTCCTCTTCAGCCTCCCTTATAGACAATCCAAATAAATCCGGTACCTCTATATTTCCTTGGGCTTCGCTAAGAGCCTGCTGTGATTCGGCATATAGTATGATCACTGTATTTGACGGTACTTTAGCGCCGGGTTTGGGCATCATATCCACTACTATCGATCCCTCTTCTGCTATCTCATGGGTAAGACCTGCCTCATCCAATTTTTTGCTTGCCTCTTCCAATGTCATATTCCTAACATCGGGAACGGTTATAGTTTCAATGGGCTGTTGGCCTTCTATATTTGGTTTTATACCCCAGTAATCGAACGTATCGGATATAATACTCTTAACAGCAGGTGCGGCCACCGTGCTGCCAAAATATGTGCCAGCGTTCGGTTCCTGTACCACCACCAACACCACTATCTTAGGATCGTCAGCCGGAGCAAATGCCACAAAGGAGGATATATACTTGCCGGCTTGGTAAGTCTCAGCCGTACCGGTTTTACCGCCTATCCTGTAACCTTCTATATAGGCCGCTTTACCAGTTCCTTCAGATACCACACTCTCCAATATAGGGCGCAACGTTTCGGATGTCTGCTCGGATATCACTCGTCTGACTATCTGTGGTTTATTATCTACCACTATATTCCCATCGTTATCCTTTACTTGCTTCATTACATGCGGGGTTATAAGCTGCCCGCCATTTACCGCCGCCGATATGGCGGTAACCAATTGTACAGGTGTCACCGATATACCCTGACCAAAGGATATGGTAGCCAACTCTACAGGCCCTACGTTATCCTGTTTCTGAAGCAAACCTCGACCTTCACCGGGCAGATCCAGGCCGGTCTTTTGCCCAAAGCCGAATTGATTTATATAATTGTAAAAAGTGTTGACACCCATCCTTTCTCCCACTTCCATGAACACAGGGTTACATGAATTTTGCACACCCTCTACAAACGTCTCGTGGCCGTGCGGATTATATGAGCGCCAGCATTTTATCCTTTGCCCAGCCACTATCTTATAGCCAGGGTCGTAAAATGTATCATCCGGTTTGACCGCTCCCGAATCCAGGCCCGCCGCCGATGTTATTATCTTAAACGTTGAACCTGGCTCATATGTATCTTTGACAGCGGCATTTCGCGTTGCTTCTTCTATATCCTTAGCGGTTTTAAGCTCGGGCGCGGGAAAACCATTGGGGTTAAAATCAGGCTTGTTTGTCAAAGCCAAGATTTCACCTGTCTTAGGATCCATAACGACGCCTATGGCTTTTTTGGCCTTGTTGTCCAACAATGCCTGCTCAACAGCTTTTTCAGCAAAATGCTGTATTACGGCATCTATAGTCAAATATACATTATCCCCATCTTGCGGTTTGATATACTGCTCAGGACTCATAGGCAGCTCACGGGCCTTGCCGTCTGTCTGAGTGACTATTTTCCCCTCTTTGCCTTTCAAGTATTTATCATATTGGAGCTCCACGCCATCCAATCCCTGGCCGTCTCTGCCTACAAAACCCAGTATATGCGATGCCAGGTTTTCATTCGGATAATATCGTTTGGCTTCCTCTGTAAATTTTATACCTTTAAGCCCGAGCTGACGCACAGCGTTGGCCTCTTCCTTGCTTACCTGACGCTTAAGCCATTTCTCGGATTTGGTTTTATCGGTTATTATCTTCAATATCTCATCGCGGTCCATGTCGATTATCGGAGCCAATTTATCAGCTGTCCCTTCGGGATCGACTATATCTAGCGGCCTTACTATTATAGTTTCCGAGCTTGCACTCTGTGCCAATATCCTGCCGTTTCTGTCATATATAATGCCGCGCTTCGGAGACACACTTATCTCTCTGGCCCATTGGTTGTACGCCTTTTGCTGCAATATCGGCCCTTGCTTTATCTGAAGCCAGCCTAAACGTATTATAAGTGCAATAAATAACATAAATATTATTATTAACAGCCAAAGGAGACGTTTCCTCGCCGTTACCGATATGCTGCCCAATAATCTCAGCTCCCTAATATCATATCAATCTAATAGTCCATATATTATAGCCCACAGGCTTTTATGCTGGCGTGAATCGGCTACAGCTTGTTCTTCCGTTGGTTTATCATCTTTGGGTGAAATATGTACATATACCGTTTGAGACGGCTCCGGATAATGCATGTGCAGCTTTGTACGTGCTATCTTCTCTATGTTATCGATATTATTGGCCATGGTCAGCTGAAGTGTCAGATCATCGTTGACCTTTTGCACCTGCGCCAATTCCTTTTTCATGTCCAACAGCTCATAATTTGCATTGATGATTTGGACATGACGTGAAACCAAGGCACTAAATGTTATAAACATGAGCATAACAACTAAAATAGGTTTGATCCTATTTCGCTTTTTGACCTTGGGTCGTGGCTCAAGCTGCCGCTTCGGCATTTGTTCTTCATAAAATTCCCGCTGTGCTACTACCATATTTATTCACCCTCTCCATCGTTTATAACTTACAATTTTTCGCACACTCTTAGTTTAGCACTTCTCGCCCTGGGGTTTGACTCCACCTCATCAGGCGATGCTGTAACAGGTTTTTTAGTCACTATAGCAGCTACAGGCTTGTTGCCGCATACACATACTGGTGTATCGGGCGGACAGGTACATGGATTTTGCCAGCGTCTAAATGTATCTTTCACCAGCCTGTCCTCCAACGAGTGAAAGGAAATGACACATAACCTGCCGCCCGGCTTAAGGCAATCCATCGCTTGTATCAGTCCATCTTTTATAGAATTCAATTCGTCATTTACCTCAATGCGTATGGCCTGGAAAGTACGCCGAGCCGGATGCGGACCTTCTCGCCTTGCTGCCGCAGGTATAGCCCTTTTTATCACCTCTACCAATTGGTCTGTGGTTTCAATAGGGTAACGTTGCCGTTCTTTTACTATAAAAGAAGCTATCCGCTTAGCCCATCGCTCTTCGCCATAATCCTTTATTATCTCATAAAGCCTTTTTTCGTCATATGTATTTACAACATCTCTAGCCGTAAGCAACTGCTGTTTATCCATGCGCATATCCAGCGCAGCTTCCGCATTATAGCTAAAACCCCTTCCGGCATCATCCAATTGATGTGACGATACGCCGAGATCCAGCAATACGCCGTCCACTTCGTTGACCCCTATATCATTTATCATAGCCTTCATATACCGGAAATCGCCTTTTATTAACCTAACGCAACCGCTGTACTCTTTTAGCATTTCCGCTGCATGAGCCAGCGCTTCGTCGTCTCTATCTATACCTATGAGCAAACCATCGCCGTCTATCCTACGGCATATTTCCAACGCATGTCCACCACCACCTATCGTTCCATCTATATATATGCCGCCCTTTCGGCAGCGCATATATTGCATTACTTCCTCCACCAACACCGGTTTATGATAATCGTTCATCATATACCTAAATCGGCCATCCTTTCAGCTATAGACTCATGATCAAGATTTGCCTGCTCATTGTATTCGTCCCAGATATCCTTGCTCCATATCTCAACGCGCGTCAGTACCCCCACCAACACGACGTCCTTAACCAATGAAGCATATTCCCTCAAATTAGCAGGCAAAAGTATCCTTCCTTGCTTATCTATCTCGCATTCGGCAGCGCCGGCGAAAAAGAAACGCACAAAAGCCCTGGCATCCTTGTTGGTCAGAGGTAAGGCTTTGAGACGCTGCTCGAGATTAGACCATTCATCGGGAGAATAGACAAAAAGGCACCTATCCAGGCCCTTGGTCGCCACAAACTTATCGCCCAAGTCATCCCGGAATTTGGCTGGTATTATCAAACGCCCTTTTTGATCGATTGTATGCCGGTATTCTCCCATAAACATGATCATTTACCTCACTACATTACTCGCCACTTTAAACCACTACGTACCACTCTGTGTACTATTTTACATCTTCCACTGGAATTTTACCAGTACTTTTCGAAAAATTTTCTTAAATAGGTCTTAAGTCCTATGCAATGGCAATAAAAAAACCGACTCGCGTCGGTTTTATCCATGTATAGTATTTATGCTTTCCCCTTAGTGCTTGCTGTCCGAATAAACGACAGCATCTCCTCCACCACTTCATCAACGGTCTTGTCCGTGCTGTCTATGAGAATAGCATCATCGGCCTTCCGAAGAGGAGCAAATTCCCTCTCGGAATCGTTTTTATCCCTGGCTCTAATATCGTCTCTGACATCATCCAGCGAATGCTCATAACCCCTAGCACGCATCTCCTCAAGGCGCCTTCTGGCGCGCTCTTCTATAGATGCTGTAAGATAAAACTTTACATCGGCATTCGGCAACACAAATGTACCTATATCCCTTCCATCCATCACAACATCGTGCATGCGTGCTATACGACGCTGGAGCTCAACTAACTTAAGGCGCACCGCAGGTATCACGGCCACTTTAGATGCACCATCCGATACCTCCGGCGTACGTATAATGTCGGTCACATCGCGTCCATCCAACAATACATGCTGCTGCTCGTCCACATAGCTTATATCTATATCGGTGTCCTCCAATAAAACGCTCAGTGCGTCGGTATCTGACACGTCCACCCCTTGTTCTATTGCCTTTAGAGCTATAGCCCTATACATGGCACCTGTATCAAGATATATGATATTAAGCTGTTTTGCCAGCAGCTTGGCTACCGTGCTCTTACCCGCTCCGGCAGGTCCATCTATAGCTATATTCAGCATATGCTAATTCTCCCCGCTTAAATCCGGACGCAACTGTTTAGCATCGCGAAGATAAATATGTACTATATCTTTTTGCGCTTTATCGGTCTCTATCAAAAGCATTACTCTTATACAACTCGGCAAACCGCCCCATACGTCCATCTCCTGAAGACACATTATACCGCAGTGTACAAATCCCATATCTCGTGCAGGCGCACCCGGGTATATGGAGGAAATGTCCGGCGTGCAACTGAATAACATGCTTACCACGTCATCCACAGCTATACCGTTGGCCTCTACGATAGAGGTCAAAAGCTCGTGTACGGCATCACGTACGTCATCGGGGCCGTCGGCATCTATGGTAATAGCCCCTCTCACAGATCTTATAGCCATTATATACACCTCCAACGATACTATTGTATCATTTATCAAAATATAATACAATTACATTTGTAATAAGGCTTTATGATAAATATAAGAAAATGAGGTTTGTACCATGGAACAATGGGGAAGTAAAGATGTGGCAAAAGCAGCTATACGGATAAGCCTAACTAAAGACAGAAATGAAGAGGCAGAGTTTAAGAACAAATGCAAGCAAGTTGGTATTGACGCTGCAGCAGTGGACTACGGCGGCGAATTTACATCATCCATACCTAAGATAATAGAACGCGCCGTAGTAGCAGCCAAGCGCGAGGGCATAATAGGCGAATCTCATCTGGAGGAGGGAGCTGTAGCCGGAGCTACCCACGAGGCTTTGAGTCAGCTTATGCCTAAGGCTATGGGCTTGAATGTGGGCGGAAAGCTAGGCATAGCAAGATATGCCGATCATATAAGCGTCGCGATATTCTTCGGCATAGGGCTGCTGAACCTCAATGAGGTGTCTATAGGTTTAGGCCATAGAGCTGTATAAAAAAGGCAGGGTATAAATCCCCTGTCTTTTCCTAAAAGATAATCTTGGAAGGATCATCATTAAGGAACAATCAACTTCCTTTTTATCATATACCCCGTAAAAGTAAAATTAACAAAGATCATAAGTACACTCCAAACGGCACTGTTTACAACTATCGTAAAGTTGTTCGCTATCATCATGTTGCTTGGTGCCGAATTCATCGTAACGCCTTCCATACTAATCTTTATCGTATAAGGTATCAGACCTTCCGTAGTGTTTTGCAATAAGCCGAATATACTATATAATACGATGAAAAACAAAACAGTCATTCCTAAATAGTCTTTCTGAATAAACGGATGATGCGCAAGTGCAATGGCTATATACAAGAATGACAAAATCACCAAACCCGTTATAATTATACTGGAAAGTGTAATATAGTTTAGCATTAATTTACCTAACGGGTTTCCTTGCCAAATAAACGTCATACCCATTACAACAAAAGAAACAAATAGCCATAGTAATGAATTGACCGCTTTGCTTGCCATCAATTGGGTTGTGTTGGCAGGTACGGTTAAAAGAAAATTTGCTTCTTGACCATATATAGATTGCCAAAAGCGGTTCGTCAAAATGCTAATTGTCAGAAATAAGTTGATGAACATAAGATTTACATAAAAGAAATCAGGCAAACTTATCAATTCCGCTTTAACCAATGCCGCAATTAATAATAACACAGCATATATCAAGAAAAAAATACGCCACGAATTTTGGATCTCATAGACGATAAGCTTCTTTATCATTTAAAGGCCTCCTTATAAAAGTCTTCGATGGATTGCGCGTTGCCGGATTGTATGCTATCGGAGGATTTTGCCAGCAATATTTCGCCGTTTTTTATAAGAACCACATAATTTAACAGGCTCTCCATATCATGAATTTCGTGAGTTACTATCAGGAACGTACTATTATTAGGATAGTTCGTAGTAATCATGTCGTTTATCTTATCCCTGGTAGAAACGTCTATCCCGCCAAACGGCTCATCCAGAAGATACAGCTTAGAATTTTTTGATAACGCAAGGCTTAATGCCACCTGTTCCTGCAAGCCTTTAGATAAATGACTGAACATGGTGTTTTTTGCAAGATGAAGATAATCAAAAAAATAATTTGCCTTTTCGCGTGAAAAAGTAGGAAAAAAAGAAGCATATGTGTTTATGAGCTGCTCCAATGTTAATCGCGGATTTACATATGGACTGCTCGGCAAATAAGATACTATCGACTTTGTATAGGTGGAAACTGGTTGACCGTCAATACGGACTTCTCCCGTATAGTATGTTATAAGACCGGCTAATATTTTTAGCAACGTGGTTTTACCGCTCCCATTCGGACCCAATAAACCGATAAAGTTATTGGCCGGCAATTCTAAATTGACATTTTTAAGTGCACTAGTTTTCCCGTATAACATATTTAGATTGTTGATTTTAACTATACTTCCCATTAAATAAAATCAGGCGTAAAACCTTCTCTCTTTATTAAATGAGGAAGAATACACCCTTGCCTCCCTTCATATTTATAATATGTGCTCATTGTGAGCCCTGTCTCCAAATGCACACAAGCCCGTCACCTTATTCCTATTGCTTGTTGCATACCAACAAGCAATTGTTCCCATTCTCATATCCAACCAATCAACCACTCATTAGCGCTACCTCCTATCAACATTATTCTTTTGCCCGGTGAACTGCTTAAACAAACACTTCCC
>JASGMM010000097.1 GCA_030156435.1 Clostridiales bacterium
CATGGACGCGAATTGCCGGCGTTAGCTTGCTCAAGCGAAACGAATTGTAAGTACGCCAGCAATATTTCATGAGCGGGCGTAGGCTTTATATCATTGCATCGCTAAACTTGCCATATTACGAATCGCAGTTATTTATAACATTTTTTTGCCCTGTCATGCTATAATGTGATACAATTTATAAAAAGATGGATTAAAATAGAGTCGGAGGGATACATATGTTCAAAATAGCACTGGTGCCGGGCGATGGCATAGGCCCGGATATAATAAAGCAAGCTGTAAAAGTGCTGAAGGCAATAGAAAGGCCGGGCGAAGTAGAATTCGAATTTACTGAGGTATTAGCTGGCGGAACTGCTATAGATAAGACCGGTCATCCTTTGCCTAAAGAATCGTTGGATATTTGCCTGGCCAGCGATGCAGTATTGCTAGGAGCTGTGGGAGGTCCCAAATGGGATGATCTACCCGGTGACATTAGGCCGGAGCAGGCGCTGCTAGGGTTGAGAAAGAGCCTTGGAGTATTTGCTAATCTACGGCCTGCGGTGTTGTTCCCACAGCTGAAAAAGGCATCGCCGCTGAAAGAGGAGATAATAGGCGAAGGCATAGATGTGCTGGTGGTGCGCGAGCTCATAGGCGGTATATACTTCGGCCAACGCGGCAGGGACGGTGACAGAGCATATGATACCGAATGCTATAGTGTGCCTGAAGTTGAACGTATAGCCCGTGTCGCTTTTGATACCGCACGTAAACGCCGCCGCAAAGTGACATCGGTGGATAAGGCAAATATATTAGAAAGCTCGCGCTTATGGCGTGAGACAATAACGCATGTGGCCGAGCAATACCCTGACGTGGAGCTGAATCATATGTATGTCGATAACTGCGCTATGCAGCTTATAAGGAATCCGCATCAATTTGATGTCATAGTGACCAGTAATATGTTCGGCGATATATTAAGCGATGAAGCGTCCATGCTGGTAGGTTCACTGGGCATGCTTCCGTCAGCCAGCCTTGGGGATACTAAGCGAGGCTTTTACGAGCCCATACACGGTTCGGCGCCTGATATAGCAGGCCAGGATAAGGCGAATCCACTTGCTACTATACTGTCGGTTGCCATGATGCTGCGTTACAGTTTCGACATGACCCGCCAGGCCGATATGATAGAACGTGCCGTAGCTCAGGTGCTAGAGGATGGCTACCGGACGGCGGATATTATGGAGAATGATATGAAACTTGTAGGGACTGATAAAATGGGGGATTTAGTAGTGGAGTATCTGAACCGTATATAGAGGGGGTGAGATTGTGTTCAATGGTACCCAACGCCGGGAGGGCATATTGAATAAATTGAAGGCAGCCAAAGCTCCTATAACCGGTACTGATCTGGCTACAGCATTCGATGTCAGCCGCCAGGTCATAGTGCAGGATATAGCTATATTGAGAGCGGCCGGCATAAATATAATAGCCACGCCGCAGGGCTATATGCTGCCTGATGCCATAAAGCAGAAGGTGAGCCGCGTATTCGCGTGCCGCCATACGCCGGAGCAGATCGAAGATGAATTATGCACCATTGTTTCATTGGGCGGCAAGGTCATAGACGTGATAATAGAGCATAAAGTCTACGGTGAGCTGCGCGGCCTTCTCATGCTGTCGTCTATCAGCGATATACGGGATTTCATGCATAAGATAAATCAAAAAGGCGTAGAACCTCTGTCGTCATTAACTGGCGGCGTACACCTTCATACAGTGGAGGCTGATGATATAGAGATACTGAATAAGATAGAGAATGACTTAAAGGGAAAAGGATATCTTCTGGATACAGCGTAAAAAGCTTTTAAAAAAATTAGTACCGGGTGGGGGGCCACCCGGTCTATATTAAAAGGAGGTCAATAAGTAAAATGTTTGGTGTTGGTATTGTAGGTTGTGGTGTTAGCAGAAAAGCATTTCGCTTTTCGTGTATAATTATATCGCTGAGAGGGTAACATAACAATAGGCGGATTATATAAAAATTCGACTTTTTTTTATACATTATTCATAAAAATTCGGTTTTTTGGCATGATTCTTGTTAGGGCTGCGGATTTTTTATCCCTCGGTGTCAGATATGCTGGACGAGATCATCATAACGGGTTGCGGTACATCGTATTATCTGTCGCAAGCAGCAACCTCCGTAATGGCCGTACCATCATCGGAGCTTTTCTTGTTTCCCGATATAGGCTTACATGGCCAGAAAGTGCTGCTCATAGCTGTGTCCCGCTTGGGACAAACCAGCGAAATGATAAAAGCGGTACAGGTATTTTAAACATATATGCCAAGCGGGCTTTTGAAACGCGAGGTCACAGCGATCTTTGATTGTGCAGGGGCCCGGCTTCACGGCCGTAGCAAGGCATATATGTTTAAGTTGTTATGTGATAGGAAATTCTACTTTGCGCCCCTCTTTATGGGATATGTATGCGGCTTGCATAAGTTCTGTCAATTGTATACCTTCATCGATACCAAAATATATGGGTGTGTCATGTAAAATGCCGTTTACCCACTGCTCGATGGGATGCGGCAGACGTTCAGGTAAGCTATCGGGGACTAGCCATCCCTTCATATCGGTGCTTGCTATATCTGAGTGCAGATGTACCTTGCCATCAACGCCGCCGATTAGCAAGCTGCCTGCCGTGCCGTATACCTCAAGTGAGAATGGGCTGTGCGAGGATACAAATCCGGTTTCGGCTATAGCCAAAGCTTTGTTCTTAAATTCTATTACCGCTACGGCGTTATCTTCTACGGGCTTAGCGGTGAAACTATTGAACATTGCGCTTATACATTTTGGTTCGCCCAGCAGCCAGCGGCATAAATACATAGGATGTGCGCCTAAATCCATCATGGCACCGCCCCCGCACTGTATCGGGTCATAGAAGTATTCGGGCAGCCAGTTGGCCGAGGCCCCATCGTGGGCGTTTCTTACCCTTACCAGCGTTACATCACCGAGCAGTCCGTTGTCTATGGCTGTTTTGGCAAAAAGGTTTGCAGGTTCTATTCTATGCGGAAAACATATGCAAAACTTAACGTCGGCTTTCTTGACGGCCTCTGTTATATCGTTGCATTCCTGTACAGTCAATGCCATGACCTTTTCGGTGAATATATGCTTGCCCGCACCGGCGGCTGCCACCATAATATCGCGGTGCATATTAGTGGGAGCAGTGACCACTACGCCGTCTACATCGTCGCGTTGCAACAACGCGTCTAATTCGGGCTCGAAATCAGCGCCAAGCTCATCAGCCCAGGATTTACCTCGTTGGGAATCTTCATCCCATACCGCTGTTATTTCTACATCAGGCATATTTTTAAGTTGATTGGCATAACCGCGTGCATGGACATGCCATCCGCTTAACATAGCAACTCTTAACATCTCTTTTACCTCCGCATCTATTATACATTCATATTATAGCATATCAAATTGGATAACTATATGATATAATTAAATAAAAAAATGAAGCAATAATTATATCCAAACTCATCATGCCATTATATGAAAGGATGCGATGCAATGCCTGAGCTGATAACTTTAGGCGAAACCATGGCGGTATTTAACCCGGCATCATCCGGGCCGCTGCAGTACATAGCCGATTTTAAGCGCCTTATAGGCGGCGCCGAATCCAATGTGGCCATAGGAGTATCCAGACTAGGCCATTCGGCCGGGTGGATAAGTCGGTTGGGGGATGATCCGTTCGGCAGATTTATAAACAACTTCATAAGAGGTGAGGGGGTAGATACGTCAAGGGTTATATTCGATGAAGGGCATCCAACCGGCGTGTATTTCAAGGAGATAAGAGCCAGTGGCGATGTTACGGTATATTATTACAGGAAAGGATCGGCAGCTAGCACGATGTCGCCTGCAGATTTGGATGAGGATTATATAAAGAACGCGCGTATACTGCATGTAAGTGGTATAACGCCGGCTCTTAGCGATAGTTGCAGGAAAACGGTGTTTAAGGCCATGGAGATAGCCAAGGCTTCCGGCGTCACGGTTTCCTTCGACCCCAATATAAGGCTCAAGCTGTGGAGCGGCCAGCAGGCAGCCGGGGTACTCAAAGAAATGGCCCGATACGCCGATATAGTGCTGCCCGGGATAGATGAGGGGGAGATAATGTTCGGCAGCCGGGATCCTAAAGCCATCGCTGAAGAATTCTTAAAGCTCGGAGCATCTACAGTGGCCGTTAAACTGGGGAAAGAAGGTGCCATGGCCGTAACGCGTGACGAGGAGATAATGTCGCCGGCCTTTGACGCCGGACCAGTCATAGATACCGTAGGTGCCGGCGATGCTTTTGCGTCGGGGTTTTTAACGGGGGTATTAGAAGGTATGCCGCTTGAACAGGCCGTCGAGCTGGCCAATACCTGCGGTGGATTTGCCACCACTATAGTGGGCGATGTGGAAGGCTTGCCTTCCAGGAGAGAAATAGAGGCACTTACAGGCACCAAACGCCTTATAGAAAGATGAGGAGTATTACGCGCATTGCCTATTAAGTATCATTTGGATACCATACCGGTATGGGAGGCGTTTGAAGAAGGCAGCGAATGTCCTTTGTGTTGGCTGGAGGATAAAGCTGAGAAGCAATACATAGAATTTTATCTCGGCGGCTCGGTTATGGAACCGGATAATCGCATCGATGTCAATAAAAAGGGCTTTTGCCGACGCCATTATGCGCTGCTCTATCAAAATGCCGGCAACAAACTGCCCGTAGCGCTTATGGCTCAAACGAGATCGCGCCAGATCATGGGCGAATTAGCGGGTATGGCTCCGACAAATACCGCTGCTAAACGGTCGTTTTTGGGCCGTGGCAGCGCCGACAGCGTGGAGGCTGTAATAACATATATAGAGGGTGCTTTGGACAGCTGCGTTGTATGCGATAAGCTGGATAATTCCATGAAACGCTATGAGTATACTATTTTGCACCTATGGCAGCACGACGAAAGCTTTAAGGGTACGCTGACGCAATCCAAGGGCTTTTGCCTGCGCCATTTCAAGGATGTGCTCATCATGGGGCGTGATATCATGCCAGGCAAAGCTGCAGGCCAATTCATACAGGCCATATGGCCCGTTCAGATGAGCAATATGCAGCGTGTACAAGCCGACCTCGATTGGTTTATAGATAAATATGATTACCGCAATCAGGATAAGCCGTGGGGGACATCCAAGGATGCTTTGCCCCGGATACTGCTCAAACTGACAGGGCGGTTTTAGGAGGAAGATATTTTGAATAAAGAGGAATTTTTACATAAGCTGAATCTCATAAGGGATTTAATGAAAACCGAAGATCTTGACGGCATATTGATAAACAGCCAAGCTAATTTTTCATGGCTGACAGGAGGCCGAGGTTTCATAGGGATAGCGTCTGAGAATTCATGCGCTTCGATACTTGTCACATCCGATGCAGCATACTTGCTGGTCAATAATATCGAGTCGGGTAGATTGGCAAATGAAGAAGTAGACGGGCAACTGGTTACGCTCAAGGAATTTCCGTGGTTTCAAGAGTCTGAGAAGCAGCGGTTGATCAAAGAAATAATGGGTGAGAGTAGGTGTTGTACCGATATCCAGCTCAACCAGCAGTTCGTACAAATCAGAAGCCGGCTCAACGAGCAGGAAAAAGAGAGATACAGATGGCTTGGCCTAAATACTGCGAGGGCTGTAGAAAGGGTATGCAGGCAGTTGAGAGAAGGCATGAGCGAATTTGAGGTAGCGGGTATGGCGAGCCGTGAATTGTGGTCACTGGGCATAGAGCCGGTTACGCTACTCGTTGCTTTTGACTGGCGTATATCATCATACAGGCACCCATTGCCAACAGACAACAGGCTGGCCAAGTATTGTATGATAGCGATAGGCGGGCGCAAATGGGGGCTTGTTGCCTCTGCTACTCGACTGGCAAGCCTTGGAGCGCTCGATGATAATATCCTGAAAAAGCACAAGGCAGTGGCCAAAATAGATACGTGTTTTATCAGCAATACCAGGCCCGGCAACAGCGTGAAGGATATATTCAATAAGGCAGTAGCCTGCTATAGCGATGTGGGGTACCCGGAGGAGTGGAAGAAGCATCATCAGGGCGGATTGACCGGATATGCGCCGAGGGAATACAGGGCTACTCCAAACATTGACCAAACAGTGAGCGCAGATCAGGCTTTTGCGTGGAATCCGTCTATTACGGGAACTAAGTCAGAAGACACCATCCTTGTATCGGAGGACAAAAATGAAATCATCACTCATACGGGCGAATATGCATATATAGAAGCTGAATGTGAGGGACACAAGCTTATGCGGCCGGATATTTTAATCTTATAATATAATACCAGCTGCGGTCCGTAATATATAACTGAAACGGGCGATATAAAGTGATGCAAATGATATAAAGCCGGAGAACGCCTTGAAATATCGCGTAGGCGTACTCAAGCGAAACGAATTGTAAGTACGCCAGGCATTACGTAGCATAAGGCTTGACATGTATGCTGAGCGGGCTTTTGAAGCGTAGGACCACAGCAATCTTTGATTGCGTAGTGGTCCAGCTTCACAGCCGTAGCGAGGTATATATGTCAAGCCTGTA
>JASGMM010000098.1 GCA_030156435.1 Clostridiales bacterium
CTGGCTATCTCGTATGGTTCTGTGCATGGCATATATAAGGGAACACCGCATCTAGACTTTAAGCGCCTGGATGATATCCGCCATGCCGTGGATGTGCCGCTGGTGCTGCATGGAGGTTCAGGCCTATCGGACAGTGACTTTATACATTCCATAGAATTAGGCGTCTCAAAAATCAACATTTTCTCCGATATATCCGAGGCTGGTGTAGCAGTATGCAAAGATATGTCAGGCAATAAGCTTGAACTGGCCTTATTAATGGATGAGATAAGAAAAAAGACAGTGGAGATAGTAGAAGAAAAAATAAAGGTCTTTGGATCAGCAGGAAAGGCCTGGCGAGCATGATATCATCGATATTGACGTTAGACCTGGGCACCACAGCGTGCAAAGCGATATTTTTCGATATCAGCGGCAATGTGCTGGCTGATGGCAATTGCGAGTATCCGACAGCCCATCCCACGCCTGTGGCGGCCGAGCAAAAGGCCGACGATTGGTGGGAAGCGGTTGTAAAAGCCGTGCGCCAGGCTGAAGATAAGCTGGATGAGCCTACTGAAGTCGAGGCTATAGGGCTTTCTTCCCAAAGGGAAACCATCGTACCGGTAGACCGGTTTGGGACGCCTCTGTGCGATGCTATAATGTGGATGGACAGGCGGTCCAAGGATTATGCTAATCAAATGGCCGAGCATTTCGGCAAAGAGGATTTGCACAACATGACCGGCATGATACCGGATTCTACCTTCTCGGCTACCAAGATAGCGTGGCTTAAAGAGCATCAGCCTGATGCTTTTGCCAAAGCCGCTTATTTTTTGCAGCCCAGGGATTATGTATGCTTCAAGCTTACCGATAATTTTATATTGGATTATTCGCTGGCCTCTCGGACCATGATGCTGGACGTGCGAAAGCTGCAATGGTGTGCTGAAATCCTCGATTATTTAGGTATAATGCCCAAACAATTGCCGCCGCTGGTATGGTCCGACGAAATAGTAGGATATGTCACGGACGAAACAGCATCGGCCTTGGGATTAAAGAGCGGTATACCGGTAGTAGCTGGAGGGGGTGACAGGCAATGCGAGGCTCTGGGAGCCGGTATATTTGGTACAAGAGCTATGGAATCTACCGGCACCACCAGCAACATATCATTTGCTGCTGACAGCGTACCCGAGGTAATAGACTCCAGGGTGGTATGTTCCGTGCATACATTGCGCGATCATTGGTTGATAGAGCAGGGCTTGACCACAAGCGGTTCCATAATGCAGTGGTTTAGGGACCGCGTATATTATTCCGATGAGGATCCGCGGGATAAGAGCTCTTATAAGCCTATAGATGCTGAGATAATGCAAAGCCCTCCGGGCGCCAATAAGCTGCTAACCTTACCGTTTTTTATGGGCGCTAAGGCCACGCGCTGGAATCCCGATGCTCGCGGCGCTGTGTTTGGCTTGACGCTCAGCCATACCAAAGGCGATATAGGTCGCAGTATTATGGAGGGTGTGGCTTTTGAATTGAAGGCGTGTCTGGATGTGCTGAGCGATATGGCTTTGTCGCCTGATGAACTGGTCATAATGGGCGGTGGCTCCAAAGCCGAATTGTGGAATAGGATAAAAGCCGATGTGTACGGCCTACCTATAAAGGTACCCAGGATAAGGGAAGCAGCCTCGTTGGGTGCTATGGCTCTCGCTGGCAAAGGCGTTGGTATATTCGAAGATGCGGCTCAAGCCGCGTTGCGATTAAATCCGATTGTGGGCGAATATAGCCCCAATCAAGAGAATAACGAGTTTTATCGACGGTATTACGAATTGTACAATGACCTCTATAGAAGTTTGGAGCAATTGTATAAAAGGCTGGAAGACCTGTAAAGATGAGCGGGCACTGTTTCAATGCCCGCTTTTGATTTTAATCGGCTATTTCGCACGCCATCCGCCGTCTACCACCAAGGTGGTGCCGGTTACATAGCTAGACTCGTCCGATGCCAGAAAGACAGCGGCATCTGCTATATCTTCGGGCTGACCGACGCGTTTCATGGGTATGGGGGCTAATATGGTTTCCTGCTGTTCAGGGGTGCTCAGCAGGTTCCTGGTCATGCCAGTAACTATGGCACCCGGGCATATGGCGTTGACATTTATACCCAAAGATGCTACCTCGCAGGCTACCTGCCTTGTAATGCCCACGACACCATGCTTGGAGGCTGTATAGACGGTACCGCCGGCCATGCCGTTTAGGCCTGCTACAGATGCCATATTTATGATCTTGCCGCTGCGCTGTTTGACCATCTCCTGCAGCGCGCGCTTGCAGCCAAGAAATACGCCTTTAAGATTCACATTCATTACGCGGTCGTACAGCTCTTCGCTGGCATCGAGACATGGCGTAAAGTTGTCGAATATGCCGGCGTTGTTCACCATGATATCCAGCTTGCCAAATTCTTGTACAGCGGTAGAGATGAGTTTGTCTATATCCGCGGCTTTGGATACATCGGTTTTTACGAATACAGCTTGCCCGCCGGCTTTTTTTATCATTTGCTCGGTTTCTTTGCCGCTTCCCTCAACCAATTCGCCTAATACTACTTTTGCTCCTTCCTTTGCGAAAGTTATAGCAATGGCTCTGCCCATGCCGGAACCAGCTCCTGTCACTACTGCTACTTTGTTCTCTAAACGCACGATTTATCCCTCCTCAAAAATAAATTGATATATTAATGAGCTTTTATTGCCCATTAAAAGCCCTTTCGTCACATTCTTCATCTAAGCGTGCGGCCAGTGTGTAGAGGCTTTCGTTGAGGTATACGTTTTCTACCACTATGCCTTCTGGTACGCTGATATTGGCGCAGGCGAAATTCCATATGCCCTTTACGCCCGCATTTACGACGCGGTTTATGGCACTCTGCGCTTTATTGGCCGGCGTGCATATAGCGGCTATGCTTACGGGATGTTGTGACAAGAATATTTCAAGATCATCCATATCCATAATCTCCACATCGCGTATACGCAGGCCTATAAGTTTTGGATTCACATCGAACAATGCTTTCAATATAAAACCGTCATGCTCAAATTCGGCGTAATTGGCCAACGCCTGGCCGAGATTGCCGGCACCTATGATTATAAAGGGATGCCGGATATCCAGGTGCAGTATATTGCGTATCTGTTCTTTGAGATATGCAATATCATAGCCATATCCCTGATGGCCGAATTCTCCGAACCAATGGAGGTCCTGCCTCAATTGCGACGCCTTGATGCCTAATTGTTTTGATATCTCATTGGACGATATCGAATGAATCGTATCAGCAGGTAGCTGCGACAGGTAACGGTAATATATAGCCAATCTTCTGAGCACCAGGCACGATATATTTTTCTTCATCCTGAGGTACGCCTCCTTTTTCTATAAACCGAAGATCCAACGGTAATGCTTTTATTTTAATGTTGCCTATTCGAATATGTTGTATGCAACAAATGATGCGATTTTTCACTCAGCGGTTGCTCCAGAAATTCTTGGTACAATGCCTGCACAGCTGGGTTTTCATGCGATTTACGCAATGGCATTGCTTTGTCGACTTCGTATATAGCCTCGATACGTTGCTGACGTATAGCATTGGTGGTTCGGTAAGGCTGGCCGCCGCCACCTATGCAGCCACCTGGGCAGCACATGATCTCTATAAACTGATAATCAGCGGCTCCGTTTCTGATGAGTTCCAGCAGCTTTTTGGCATTGGCTATGCCATGGGCTACAGCTACATTGACCTCGATGCCATCCAAATCCACACTAGCCTCTTTTATTCCCTTTAAGCCGCGTACATCAGTGAAGTCCAAAACGGGCAGCGTATTGCCTGTGATGACCTCGTATACCGTGCGCAGAGCCGCTTCCATAACCCCGCCCGTAGCACCGAATATGGCGCCGGCACCGGTCGATATCCCCAGCGGCTCGTCGAACGGCTCTTCAGGCAATGCTGTGAAGTCTATGCCGGCCTGCCTTATCATGCGAGCCAGTTCTCTCGTAGTTAGCGCCACATCGACGTCTCTGACACCGCTATCGTTCATTTCAGGCCTTCCGGATTCATACTTCTTAGCCGTGCAAGGCATAATGGATACCACAAATATATCTTCGGGTTTCAGACCTATTTTTTTAGCGTAATATGTCTTGGCTACCGCTCCAAACATTTGTTGAGGCGATTTACATGTGGAAAGGTGCGGCAATAAGTCGGGGTAATACTGTTCTATGAAGTTTATCCAGCCTGGACTGCATGAGGTTATCATGGGCAACGTACCGCCGTGTTGAAGACGCTCAAGCAGTTCATGACCTTCCTCCATTATGGTTAGATCTGCAGCAAAATCAGTGTCGAATACATCGTCGAAACCCAATCGCCTCAAGGCCGCAGCCAATTGGCCCAGCGCCACAGTGCCGGGAGGCATATCGAATTCTTCAGCTATCGACACCCTTATAGCCGGTGCTGTTTGAACGATAACGCGTTTACTGGTATCAAATATAGCTTGCCACACCTTATCGGTTTGATCGTTTTCGTATATGGCCGCTACCGGGCATACGGTGGAGCACTGACCGCACAATATACATCCGGCGTCACTTAAATATTTACCCAATCCAGATACTATCTCGCTATCGACGCCGCGATAAGCGTCAAATAATATGCCTACTTGCTGCGTTTCCTGACACATATCAACGCATCTGCCGCATTTGACGCATTTATTTGGATTGCGTATTAAAGAGGGCGTAGAGGTATCTATCGGTTTGAGTTCAAGTATGTTCTTGAACGGATTATACTGAATATTTAATCTTTGAGCGAGGGACTGCAGCTCGCATACGCCGTTCTTTACGCATTCATTGCAGCCTTCGTCGTGGTCGGCCAACATGAGCTGGACTATGGTCCGCCTGGCGTTCATTACATTTTTGCTCCACGTTTTAACTACCATACCCTCGTTTACGGGTGTAGAACATGAAGCGGCTAAGGTACGTGAACCTTCTACTTCCACCACGCATACGCGGCAGTTGCCTTTGATATTTTGATCGGGGAAGTAACAAAGCGTGGGTATGTCTATGCCAGCTTTTTTGGCTGCGTCCAATATGGATGTATTCTCCGGAACGGTTACTTTTTGGCCGTCTATAGTTAAAGTAACTGTATTCATCTTACTTCACCTCCGTTTATCGATGAGCATATACCGGCAGGACAGTGCCAGTTTATGTGCATATCGTATTCGTCTTTGAAATACTGCAGCGTGGATACGACTGGCATAGGCGATGCCTGGCCGAGGCCGCATAATGCCGCTTGCTGCATTGTTTGTGTCAACGACTGAAGTACGTCATAATGCGAAGGGATAGCCGAGCCTTTGCTGAAATCGTCTATAAGGTTATAGAGTTGGGGATTGCCCTCGCGACAGGGCGTACACTTGCCGCAGGATTCGTGGGCAAAGAATTTAAGAAGGCTTTTTACTATGTCTATAACGCACCGGCTGTCGTCAAAGGCTATGATGGCGCCGGAGCCCATCGACAAACCGTTCTTTTTCATATCTGCAAAGTCGAGCTTGACATCCAGCATGTCGGAGGGTATACAACTTCCCGAAGCACCGCCTATCTGAATCATTTTAAGTTCGCGCTCGTCGGGTACACCTTGGCCTATATCGTATATGATATCTCTGAGCGTTATGCCGAACGGTACCTCGAATACGCCTTTGTTGACGATATTGCCGGACAAGCATATAAGCTTGGTGCCGGCGCTATTGTCGGTGCCTACCGAGCGAAATGCCTTGCTGCCATTTGATACGATATAGGGTATATTGGCCAAGGTTTCTACATTATTTATTAAAGTGGGCCTATCCCATAAGCCGGAGATAGGGGGATACGGCGGCTTGTAACGCGGCCGCCCGCTTTTGCCCTCTAAAGACTCGATCAGGGCGAATTCTTCACCGCATATATAGGCGCCGGCGCCCGAGCGCACCTCAATATCGAAGTTGAAACGCTGTTTCAGTATATTATCGCCCAGATAACCGATATTTCTGGTCTGTTCAACAGCGTTTTCCATTAACTCTATGGCGTGGTCATACTCGCCTCTTATATAAATATAGCCTTTTTGTGCGCCAACGGCGTAGCCGGCAAGGATGATGCCTTCCACCAATTGGTATGGATCGCCTTCCATCAGGTACCGATCCTTGAATGTGCCCGGTTCACCTTCATCTGCATTGCATACAACGTATTTCACATCGCCTGGGGTATCGTGAACCATCTGCATCTTAAGCCCGGTTGGGAAAGCGGCTCCGCCGCGGCCCAGCAGGCCGGATGCCCTGACTTCGTCTATGATGTCCTGCGGTTTCATGGTCAAAAGCGCCTTAACCAGCGCCTTGTACCCGCCGGTACTTATATACTCGTATACGTCCATTGGATCGATGTTGCCGCAACGCTGTGTCAGGCGTTTTACTGTAAGATCGGGCATATGCTATCGCCTCCTAAGATCGCTCAGTATGGATTTTATTTTCTCGCTATCGAGATCGCCGTATA
>JASGMM010000025.1 GCA_030156435.1 Clostridiales bacterium
TTTTTAGGGTTATAGCGAACAAAAAGGTGGTATAGGATACAGGTTAAGGCAACAAAAGGCGATTGTACGGATATAATAGGATGAGAATTGAGATAATGAAGCTAATATGCTTTTTCTTAAGGAGAAAAATGTGTACATCGCAAATAGCTCTAATTTTTTTATAGTTTTCGTTGATGCAACTTTTTGCTATAATATTATCTAGTATAGTGTCTGGCCTGCATATCGAATTTATAAGAGGTGATAATTTATGGATATTATAGATGCTATAATGAGTAGACAAAGCATAAGGCACTATCTGGACAAAGATGTCGACGATGATATCATAAAAGAATTGATAAAAGCCGGTTGCCAAGCACCATCCGCGCATAATAGACAACCGTGGGCTTTTATTGTAACAAAAAACAAAGATAAGATGAATGAGATAGCTGTTAACTCCACATATGCTAAATTTTTGCCTACGGCATCGGCAGCTATTATAGTATGTTCACATTTTGATCCATTGCAGCAAATACCGGCATTGCCCAGCCCGAATCTTCATTCATCTCAGGATGTGGCCGCAGCCGCTGAAAATATATTGATGGCGGCTTTGGACTATGGATTGGGCACATGCTGGATAGGTGATATAAATGATGCGTTATTGAGGCGATTATTCGATATACCCGATGATTATCGCCCCATGCTAATAATAGCAGTGGGCTATCCGGATCCGATGCATATGCCCCCAAAACGTAAACGCAGGCCATTGGATGAAGTGCTGCATTGGAATAAGTGGTGATACGGCAAAAAATCATAATACTTTTATTCCTGAATATATCCAGTCTTGAAATAAATATGTTAAATTTTCAACGGCTCATGATCTTACAATCACAACCAAGGATGAAAATGAGTTTGATATACTTGCATAATTTCAATTATATGCTAAATTAAAAGTAGACAGGAACAGAGTTTGATTGTACATTGGAGGAATAATACCCCGTTTTTCAACGTAAACTGATTGCCTTCGAGCACAACCAATTGTGCACCTTGGGTAGCACGAGTAGTAAAATTCATATAATCTCGGGCAATCATTCCTGTCAAAATAATTGTTTAGGAGTTGATTTATATGCAAGATATACTTGAATGCTGCTGCGGACTTGATATCCACAAAGATTCCATAGTTGCCTGCCTTCTCAAAGGGCCGATTAATGAACAGCCTGCTTCAGAAATCAGGGTGTTTTCAACTTTGCTTTCAGATCTCGATGCTCTAAAAGCATGGCTTGTTGAAGAAAACTGCATGCATGTGGCTATGGAAAGCACAGGTATATACTGGATACCTGTCTATGAAACCCTTGAAACAGCATTTGATGGCCACATCTCCCTAATTGTTGCCAATGCAAGACACATGAAGAATGTACCTGGCAAGAAAACTGATATGAAAGATGCTGAATGGATTGCTACTCTTTTAAGGGCTGGCCTCTTAAACGGAAGTTTTATCCCGGATAAGGATATCCGGGAGCTAAGGGATCTTACCCGATACCGCAAAAGTGTTATATCTGATATCACTTCACAAAAGAACCGTATTGAGAAGTTCCTACAAAGCTGCGGTTTTAGACTCTCATCTTTCATATCAGATATATTTGGCGCTTCCGGTACTGCAATAATAAAGCATCTCTACACCCACGGCAATATTACTATTGAGGACCTTGACGGCTATCTTAAAACCCAGACTCGCAAAAAGATAAATGAAATAATGCAGGCTATAAACGGCAAACTGGATAAACACCAGATGCAGTTTCTTAAGATGATGTTTGATCATCTTGAGAGTCTTAAAGCTCATCTCTCAGAGGTCGAAAGGCAGATCAATTCATATATCCAGAAGTATGAACATCAAATAGAGTTAATAGACAGCATACCAGGCATAGATAAAATTGCTGCATCTACCATACTTGCAGAAATCGGCACTGATATGAGCAAATTCAAAACTGCCGAACATATTTGTTCCTGGGCAGGGTTAAGTCCAGGGAATAATGAAAGCCCTATATGTTAGGATAGTTGTCATATAGGAGGTTAAGCCGGTAATAAAATCATTTACAAAGGTTTTGTTCAAGTCTGTTAGGGGGATAAATAGATGGAGCGGCTTTGGGCAAGTCAAGATGAGATGCTGTCATAAAGGAGATATCCATAAGTAAAAGTATAAAGAAAATTTTCAAAAAAAGAAGGAATTATAAAATAAATGGCGAATATATAATATATAACTATAATATGGAACGATTTATATTATATAAAGGCTCTTGAAAACTAACCGGGAATTAAATAGATTCCCAAAAAATATTTTTTAAAAATGTAACTTTTACGCCAAAAGATAGTCTTATATATAAAGAAGAGAACGGAGGATGATATCATGACCTAGAAGAATCACTGATATAAGGGATTTGAGCGGTGATAAAAAGGTGAATGTTGGAGGTAAGGCATAAACAGTCGAGCCTTTAACGTAGATTTTAAGTGCTTTCGGAGTTTTAGAAAGTACTCAAAAATTGTAATTGTGGGGATGTGGTTACTTTGAGCTGTTATATAGAATAAATAACTGGGGACAAAAACGGGTATATAGTGGAGAGTAGGGACTCGAAGGCTGGCGAAAGCACGTCATATAGAGCATTACAGGTCATTAGTATATCAATACTTTTGACACTACGATATAAATAAGGAGGTTAAAATTATGAAAAAGGGGATAAAACCAATCAAAATAGCAATATTTGTAATTACAATATGCATGATTCTTAATATTAGTCCTAGTGTTCTTGCTAGCGAACCAGAAACTAATGCTAAAAATACAGTAAACTTTACAATTGGAACTTATGATGGGACAGAATCTACTGGTGATATATCATATGGGCAAATATTGAATATAGGAAAAGTAAAAGAAGAAGCTAAAAGTTACTTAGATGTGTATATAACAACATCAGAACCAAGCCTTAACAAAGATCAGCTTAAACTTGACGCTGATTTTGTTAACTTATATGATGTTCAAGGAAATTTATTTGCATATATGATTCCTATAACAGATATAACTAATAAAGAAATAGGCTATATAACAATGGGTGCACTTGAAAATAGTTACGGTATGTACGAAATAGCATTTAATGATGATGTTAAATATATTAAAGAGTTTACTGACAGAAAAAACGGGAAAGTAATATTTATTCCACCAATGAACTATGTGATTGAATCAAATGATGGGAAATATTATGAATTTAAGCCTGGGAATGATGTAATTGAAATAACAAAAGATTTTAAAAAGTCTAGGAAAAAAATAAAGGAGATTTATTATAAAACAGTAGAGACAAGGAAAGAATCTAAAAAGTCAATTGGTATAACAAATTCCACCAATGTTCAAACAACCGTGTTGTCAGTAATAGATAGCGCAAAATTACTTCATAGCTCAATTAGTAATTTTGTTCCGGTATATGATGGTAGTACAACTTTTTATGGCGGAGATCAGGCGTGGTGGGGCAAGGACTCAACAAAGGCAGGCCGCGGCTGTGGTCCTGTTGCAGCAGCGAACATTACTTGTTATTTTGCTAGGAAAAATTCAACTACTTGGCGTGCTCTTTACGCTCCTAGCAACATGTCAAAGACAAGTTTTCTCTCACATATGAATACGCTATATTCTTATCTAAGCCCGGGAGTGTTGGGAACCTGGTGGGAAGGATTTACGAAAGGCGTTGAAAAATTTTCATCAGATAGGAAAGCACCTCTGGTAAGGGTTACGAATAATTGGGCTTTTACATTAGATAACACCTCTCTTTATATAAAGAATGGCCTTAAAGCTGATAGTCCTGTGGCAATGTTAAATATGCAACCCTTTGGAGACTATGAATATAAGGCCCATTGGATGACAATAACCGAGTACTCCAAACACTCAGACGGGACAAGATGGGTAACCGTGTCTACATGGGGGAAAAAGAAAGTTATAAGTTATGATGATTGGTTTAATTCTACACATTTATGGGGCGGAGGATTAATTTATTTTCATTGATTACCTACTATATAAATACAAAATTTGGGTGAAAGAAGAATTATTCCGCATAACAATGAGTTTAAACTCATTGTTATGCGGAATAAAGCCAAAATTTGCAGGCAATTTTATAAGAATAAGATCGTATGAGAAGGGGTGAAATGGTGAAGAAGATATTTCCCGTAGTATTGCTAGTTACAATTATTGCACTGCTTTTTGCAGGATGTGCGATTACTTATAATTTTAACACTCCTACTTTTAAGGAATTTAAAAAGAATATTATGAAGCAAAATGATAAAATAGAAAAAATTACAGCAGAATACTGGACTCCCGCACTTTCTATCGCCTACACCTTAAAAGATGATGCAACGGATAAAGACGTCGATGACATTTTGAAGGAAACAGAACAATTAATTAACGGCGAAGAATTTCAGAAAGAATTTTTCAAAGAATATTTCTCTAGATATAAAAGCAGTGATTCTGCGCTTATTAATGATGAACCGGTAAAGGCAATATACTACCCAGATATAGACGTAGAATTTCATAAAAGTGATAAAGTAGTAAGAATGGTTAAATACACAACAAAAAGAATCGAATATGGAACTTGGGAATATAAATATAATGGCAAGGTCGATTATTATAAATTAACAGATGATATTGTTGATATACCCATACAATAATACATTTCCTGTTTATAGGAGGATAACGGTTTACAAACAATTTGGCTGAAGGAGTGCCGAGACCGTCTACTCGGTGTTTGCGCGATTAAGAAACAATTTATAGGGCTCGCTTTGATTTTATTGGGAATTCTATTACTACAATGATGATCTTTATCGGTTCAGTATTGGCCTGTTTATCGTGATTGTCTATATCATAGATGAAGGGGATAGATAGTTTTCATACGTGAGGTCGATCATTCTAGTTAAAATTAACCAGATAAAGTTTTGATACATACAGTTAGCCGTCAACATACGAAGTTATTGCATACGGCAAAAAATCACTTGCACTGTTGGCGATTATATATTATAATAATCAATGCAAGGGGTTATGGCTCAGGCGGTTAGAGCGCCACGCTCACATCGTGGAGGTCACAGGTTCGAGTCCTGTTAACCCCACCACTAAGGAGATGATGATGTCATCTCCTTTATTTTATTTGACAAAATATCAGATTTGGCATATAATGGTTTCAAATCGCATAGGAGGTAGAAAAATGGATAAAGTAATATTGGAACCGGATACGGTATTATATCCATTACCGGCCGTTATGGTATCATGTAGAGATAAAGCAGGAAATGATAATATAATAACATTGGCATGGGTGGGCACGGTGTGTTCAGAGCCGCCAATGGTATCTATATCCATTCGGCCGGGCCGGTTTTCCAGCCATATGGTCAAAGAAACAGGTGAATTTGTTATAAACCTGCCTAATAGGGAATTGCTGGAGATAATGGATTATTGTGGTTCTCGCAGCGGCCGCCATGAGGATAAGTTTGAGCATTTGAATATAGAAAAAGCCGAAGCATCCAAAGTAAATGCCCCTATTATAAAAGCCAGTCCTGTGAATATAGAATGTCGGGTTAAGCACATGCTCAGCCTGGGCTCGCATGATATGTTCGTAGCTGAAATAGTGGCTGTCGATGTGCGAGAAGATATAGTATCGAATCATAAAATCGATTTCAACAAATTGGATTTAATTGCCTATGTTGGAACGACATATTTTAGCCTGGGCGATATATTGGGTAAACAAGGATTCTCTGTCAGAAAATCAATATGAATTAAGTCAGGTCATATTATAGATACTATTATAGAGAATTTATAATAACGGAGGAATGCTTGTGGAAAAAGATAAAATGGCTCGCGAGATAATATCTTTTGTAAGTGATAATAAACAATCTTATGCCAGCCGGGCGGTATGCGGCAGGATACTTGGCCAAACAGGCGATGTGGACAACAGTACTGTTATGCAGCTAAAAAGTGCTATAAACAATGCTGATGATAATGATTTACAATCATGCTATGATTTAATAAAGTAAGGATAAGTTGCATTTAATAAAAAGCGCCTTCTTGTCAAACACTATCATTGAAGGAGGCGATAATCTTGAAAAAAGATATAAGGCATGGTTCAATTGCTTTATTGATTTGTTTGCTTATACTGGCTTTTGCTGTTATCGGTTGTACGCCGACGCGAAGGCCGGCTCCTACTCCTCAACCGCAGGCTCCGAGGACGGCCACTCCTCCCAGAACTGTAACGCCGCCTGCCACGCCGGATACTGATGCAAACGATATGATAGCGCGCTCGCAGCGTATAGCAGGTAAGGTAGCGGCTATGTCTGAGGTGGAAAAAGCAGCGGTGGTTATAACCGGTAATACCGCTCTTGTAGGGGTTACTATTGAGGGGACTACGGAAGGCAAACTTTCTGATCAGGTGAAGAAAAATATCGAGACGACTGTTAAAGCGTCCGATAAAGCCATCGATAACGTCGTTGTAACGGCTGATCCGGATCTTTTCGATAGGATAAGGATTATGATGAGCGATATAGCCAAAGGTAAACCTCTTAGCGGCTTTGCGAAAGAGATAAATGAGATGATAAATCGCATAACCCCTAAAGTAAATACGCAATAAGCCTGGCCTGCCAGGCTTATTCCCCTATATAATAACTAAAGGAGCATATATATGGATATATCTACATATGACTATAGATTGGATAATGGCATCGATTTGCACGTTATAAGTACTAGAAAATTTAAGACCATTCACTTTAATATTTTCTTTCATAGAGCGTTAAATAAAGATACAGCAACGTTAAATGCTCTATTGCCTCGTGTCATGAAACGCGGTTGTCAGGGCTTTAGAGATACTATACAGATAGAGCGCTTCTTAGAGGACATATATGGTGCAGATTTCGATGCCGATGTATTAAAAAAAGGCGAGCGGCAAATTATAGGTTTCAGATTGGATATCGTGCATCCCAAATATACAGGGGATGATGCTTTGATAGATAAAGGATTATCCTTCTTAAATGATATAATATCGAAGCCATTGACTATAGACGAAGGTTTTAATCAGGATTACGTGGAGCAAGAAAAACAGAACCTCAAGGACCTCATAGAGGGGTTAATAAACGATAAGGCTCAATACGCAGTCGAGCGTTGTATACAAGAAATGTGTAAAGGCGAACCATTTGCCACATATGTATACGGCAGTACAGATGCCCTACCTGGTATAAATGTTAATAACCTTTATGAATATTATAAAGATGTGGTAGCCAGCAGCCCGGTCGATATATTTATATTAGGCGATGTAGAACCTGATGCCATACGCGATAAGGCTGAGGCTATCTTTAACTGGCCAAGAGGGACTGTGAAAAGAATACCCAAAGAGATCATTAAAAAAACGGTAACAGAGCCTAAAGAGGTCGTAGAACGTATGGATGTTTTGCAGGGCAAACTATCGCTTGGCTTAAGAACCAATACCGCTCCGGACGATACTGCTTATCCTATTCTAATGCTCTATGCCAGCATATTAGGCGGGGGCCCCCATTCCAAGCTGTTCCTTAATGTCAGAGAAAAAGCCAGCTTGGCTTATTATGCTTATGCGAGATTAGAAAAATATAAAGGTTTGATGATAATAAGCTCGGGCATAGAGATAGAAAATTATAAAAAAGCTCTGGATATCATGCTTGAGCAATTGGATGAAATGAAAAGAGGCATCATATCATCGCAGGAATTGGATTTTTCTAAAAAAGCGCTGACCACTTCTCTGCACTCGATAATGGATAGCCCTCAGCAATTGACGGATTATTATCTGAGCAATGCGATAGTAAAAAAGCACTCTACTATAGATCAGCTCATAGAAAGCATAAATGCCACACAGATGGATCAAGTGATAGAGATAGCGCAACGGATAAATCTGGATACTATTTATTTCCTGGCAAACAAAGCGATGAAAGGGGTCGAGAAAATATGACTGTCATAGAAAATAGTGCCATAGAAGAAATAATATATAAATATAAGCTAGATAACGGCCTTACCGTTTATATAATGCCTAAACCGGGTTATACCAGGCAATTTGCCATTTATGCCACTAATTACGGGTCTAATGATATAAAATTTTTGGACGGAAAGCATAGAGAACCTGTGGAAGTCCCTTGCGGTATAGCTCATTTTCTGGAGCATAAGCTGTTTGAGGAACAAGGCGGTAGCATATTCGAAAGATTCTCGGCTTTAGGAGCGCAGGCTAACGCCTTCACCAATTTCAACATGACGGCTTATCTATTTTCATCTACCCATAAATTTTACGATTGCCTAAACTTACTGCTCGATTTTGTAAACCGGCCTTACTTTACTGATGAAAATGTCGAGAAGGAAAAGGGCATAATAGCTCAAGAGATACGCATGTATGAGGATAATCCGGCATGGCGCGTTTACTTTAATCTGTTAGGGGCATTATATAAAAATCACCCTGTGAAAAACGATATAGCCGGTACGCTGGAATCCATAACAGGCATTACTAAAGAACAGCTTTATCTATGCTATGAAACGTTTTATCATCCGGATAATATGGCTATTTTTATAACAGGCGATATAGACAGGGAGCAAGTGATAAAAACAGTAAAGCGAAGCTTTGCAGACAAGGATATGCCCAGACGCGGAGATGTCAAACGTATATATCCTGATGAACCTGCTGACGTAGCGCAACCGTTAGTCAAACAGCAGTTAGCGGTGGCGACCCCGATGTTTTATATCGGATTTAAGGATTCGGATATCGGTATGTCAGGCAATAAATTGATCAAAAAGGATATAGTTACCGGCCTACTGCTGAATATGCTGATAGGCAAAAGTTCTGATACATACCAGAGCCTGTATGAAGACGGCCTTATCAATGCTACCTTTGAGAAGGATTATACGGGAGAAATAAATTACGGCTTCAGTCTCATGGGGGGCGAATCGCAGCAGCCGCTCAAGGTGCAGGATAGGATAATGGAAGCTATAAATAAGTATAAACAGAGCGGCTTGAATATAAATGACCTCGACAGGGTTAAAAGGAAAATGCTGGGGGATTTTCTAATGAGCCTAAACCGTATAGATGGTATAGCATCGGCATATATTGCAGCGGCCTTTAAAGACATAAATTTACTCGATTACCCTAAAGTTTTGGATGATGTAAAGATTTCAGATGTCGAGGAGAGGCTTCGCCAGCATTTCGATGAGAAGTATTGCGCTATTTCTATAATAGAACCCAAAAAATAAGAGCCATAGATAGCAGGAGGTTATATCAATGTTCATATGACGTGGCCGAAGAGGTGTATCTGATAGACCACGTCATTAATTTATATTAGATGACAAAAATCGGCACATAACCATCACCCCCTTCCAGCAACAGCGATTTACCTTTGTTAAACATACCCTTGACTACATGCTCCTCAATTTATTGAGAAGTAGTTGGCTTAAATCCAATATAAATGAATGGGAAAGGTGTATTTGCAAAACAAGAGGCGGTATCTATATGTGCCGCCTCTTGTTAAGGGAGATTATCTATCATGTACTTTCTTGGATTAACTTGTTAAGCCCGTCTATAAATGCATCCGGGTCTTTCACCTTCTTTATCTCAAGCAATTTTCCGAGACTTTGCGGGAAAGCACCTGCACAGCTAAAGGGGGAAACGCCGTTTTCTAGAAAGTATGTCAGCACGTCGTATTTTTGAAGTATTTCCTCGACCGGGGTATCCTTGGTAATCATATCTATCGATCCCCGTCTCAATAAAGTCCGGCTTTGTTTTCGGTGAAACTGATAAAAATGTTTTTCATCTGCGTATAATGCTCAAGGATAACCTTATGCGTTTCACGTCCTATGCCAGACTTTTTATAGCCGCCAAAAGGCGCGTGTGCAGGTAAGTTGTTGTAATTGTTTACCCACATCCTACCGGTTTCCACAGCTCTAGCAACGCGGAAAGCGCGATTGAGATCCTTTGTCCATACAGCACCGCCAAGGCCGTATTCACTATCATTTGCCATTTTAATAACCTCATCTTCGTCCTTGAAGCGTATGAAGCATACAACTGGACCAAAGATTTCTTCCTGGGCTACTCTCATTTTATTATCGACATCGATGAGTATGGTAGGTTTCATAAAGTAGCCTTTGTCGAGACCATTGTCAGTGATGCGGTAGCCTCCTGTGGCTATTTTGGCACCTTCTTTTTTGCCTATCTCTATGTAGGCAAGGATTTTTTTGAGCTGGTTTTCATTGATCTGTGAGCCCATTTGTGTATCTTTTTCCCACGGCAGGCCCACCTTTACTTTTTCGAAAGCTGCTATAGCGTCAGCGAGGAATTTATCATATATGGAATCTTGGATAAATACACGTGAACCAGCGCAACAGACCTGGCCTTGGTTGAATAGGATGCCTATCTGTAAACCTTCTATAGCTTTTTCCCATGGTGCGTCTTCGAAGTAAATATTGGCAGATTTGCCGCCCAGCTCTAGTGTGGAAGGAATAAGCTTTTTGGCTGCTGCCTCAGCTACAGTGTAACCGACCTCTGTAGAACCAGTGAAAGCTAGTTTACGGAAGCCTTCGTGTTCAAGCATGTAATTGCCTGTAGTAGAACCTTTTCCAGTAACGACATTTACCACGCCTGGAGGCAATACTTCGCTCATGAGCTTGGCCAGCTCCAGTGCACTTAAAGATGTTTCGGAAGAAGGTTTAAATACGACACAATTGCCGGCTGCCAATGCGGGAGCGAGCTTCCATGCGGCCATTAAAAGCGGAAAATTCCAGGGTACTATCTGACCTACAACGCCTATAGGCTCTCTCAAGATTATGCTCATGGTATCCTTATCTATCATTACAGCTTGGCCTTCTTCTGTGCGCACGGCTGAAGCAAAATAACGGAAGTGATCCGAGCTTAAAGGGACGTCTATAGTAGAGGTTTCACGGATAGGTTTGCCATTATCCAGGGTTTCTATCATGGCCAGTTTTTCTGCGTTTTCATCGATTAGATCAGCGATTTTGAGAAGCATTTTGGCACGCTCTTGAGGACTTACGTCTTTCCATGTTTCAAATGCTTTCCACGCCGCGTTTACGGCCATATCGACGTCTTCTTTTCCAGCATCTACGCATGTTGCCAATACTTCACCATTAGCGGGGTTATATTCTTTGTAAGTTTTGCCTTCTTTTCCATCAACCCATTTACCATCAATAAAGAGTTTGTAACTATCATCGATCAACTTAGACATGTTAATATCCTCCTTTGCATTTTAAAGGGACAAATATCGGTTGCCTTTTTCCTATATTCATTTGTTGTCTATGCTGAACCATACATAAGAACATCCCCTTTCTTGCCTTTATAATACACCTGTAGAGTCAAAAAATCAAATATTATCTTTTACCTTACCATACAATACTGCTCATCTCCTTTCATGCTGACGTCATCGCAGAATAATTTTACTATGACAATATCACAGAATAATAACATGTGTAAAAATAGCTATTGACTATATATAACCGTTATGATAATATATGAGTGCAAGTTAATTTAGTGTGATAAGTAGGTTACAAAAGTGGGTAATATAAGATTAGAAGATATTGCAAGAGTAGTCGGAGTTTCAAAAAATACGGTATCTAAAGCATTGCGCAATGCCGACGGCGTTAGTGACGAAGTGAGAAGTAAAATAATTGACACGGCTATAGAGATGGGCTACAAAAGGGTTATAAATAAAGAGATCAATAACGTTACGGTATTGTGCCGGGAGGATTTTTTTAGAGAGCCTACTTTCTGGCCGAATATATTATACGGCATAGAGAAAGCGGCAAGAAGTAGGAACATAAAACTTAGCACAACTGCGATAGATATGAAAACTGAGGAAGAGCAAACTATACCATATACTGTAGATGGGAAAATCGTAGATGGTACCTTAAATAATGAATTCATAAAAAAAATTAAAGCGACGAATATTCCTCTTGTCGTTGTCGATCATTACAGCGAGGAAATTCAGTGCGATTATGTTAATACTGCTAATAAAAGAGGTATATATCAAGCTTTAAAATATCTATACGAAAATGGGCATAAGAAAATAGGTTTTATTGGAAATAACGAATGGGCGTATAGTTTTAAAAGAAGATATGATGCTTTTATGTATTATATGAAGTTATTTGGTCTTGAATTGGATAATAATTACATATGGTTGGATATTAAGTTAAAAGAAGTCGATTTTGTTGATAATATGATGTATTTTAAAAAGAAGATAAAGTATAATGATGATTTTCCTACTGCTTGGATATGCTCTAACGATAAAATAGCCTTTGCTTTTATAAAAGGCCTGAGGGATATGGGAATAAACGTACCGAGGGAGGTATCGGTGATAGGATTTGATAATATTGAAATAGCAGGTATTTTCCATCCGGCACTGACTACTGTAAATGTACATAAGCGAGCTATGGGAAAAAAAGCGCTGGACCAGTTGCTTTTCAGGATTTCAAATAAAAACGAGCCTTATGAATTTATAGAGATTGATACTAATTTGGTGGTAAGGGATTCAACGAAGAAGCGCTAACGATTTTTGCCTTGCCAGAATGAACTAAGGCTTTGCCGCAAATATTCTGTTCTCGCCCATATTTAAGAAAGGAAAGTGTTTGTAGTATGTATAAGCAAAGAGTACTCCCCCGTTGGAGAGGTTTCAATCTTCTTGGTATGTTTGTGATGAATTCACCCGGATACTTTGAAGAAGAGGATTTTCAGATTGTTTCTGATTTGGGGTTTGACTTCGTTCGTTTGCCTTTGAATTACACTTTTTGGATTGACCATGATGATCCGTTTTCCATTAATGAAAATAAATTGGATGCGGTCGACCAAGCAGTTCGTTGGGGACAAAAGTACGGCGTACATGTCAATATTAGTTTTCATCGCGCACCTGGATATTCCGTAGCTGGGGATAGAGTGGAACCGTTTGTTCTTTGGCATGATGAGGAAGCATTGGAAGCGTTTAAATTGCATTGGACTACGTTTGCTAAACGTTATAAAAATATACCTTCCTCAGAGGTCAGTTTTAATCTGGTCAATGAACCATCCAAAGTTGGTCCCGGTGAGCACGCTGCTGTTATGCGGCCAACTATATCGGCTATACATGAAATAGACCCTGATAGGCTTATACTTCTGGATGGTCTCCAATACGGAAATGTCCCTATGCCGGATTTAGGTGACCTGGCTAAAAAGAACGTAGCTCAAAGCTGCCGAGCCTACATTCCGTCTGGCGTAACGCATTACAGAGCTTCTTGGGTGGATCGGGAACAAAGATTTCCATATCCTAAATGGCCTGGTGGTTATGCAGAAGATGGCTTGTGGGATCGCGAACGCCTTGAAAAGCATTACGGGGCATGGGCTGCTATAGCGGAAAATTTTAATATGGGTGTACATTGCGGCGAGGGTGGTTGCTTCAACAAGACTCCCCATGATATTGTACTTCGTTGGATGGAAGATGTATTGGATATACTTAAAGGTTACAATATTGGCTATGCGTTGTGGAACTTAAAAGGCCCATTTGGTATATTGGATAGCGAACGCACTGATGTTGGCTATGTGGACTATAAGGGCCACAAATTAGATAAAGAGATGTTGGACCTATTGCAAAGGTATTGATTTTTATATCAAACCTAATATTATTATTGACTATATATAACGGTTATGATAGTATATGAGTATAAGTTAAATTGGTGTATAAATTAGGTTACATATACTTGTTACAGGATTAGAAAATTCAATGCAGAAGGGATTCCAAAAAGATAGTATCTATAACATCATGTAATGTTAAATGCATAGGTGATGAAGTAATAAAAAGGATTCATATATCTATAGAAAGGGGTTATAGAGGTGTTGTAAATTGCAAGAAGGTTAATTTTAGTTTGTTGTGTCACTTCTTAGTTTCTGAGTATCGGAGGTGAGGATAAAGGTTTTATATTATAATCGGTATTGGCGGCTGGAGCAGGTAATATGATTCGGACATTTATACAAAAAAGGAGGAAAATTAAATTGAGTAGATGGATGAAGTTAATAAGTCTAGTGCTTGTAGTATTTATTACTGCATCGTTGTTTGTTGCATGTACTACCACTGACAATGGGAGCGATACTGACGATAAGGAAGCAGGCGATTCTGGGTCGAGTGATGGAACAACCGCAGGTAAGACAAAGGTTGTTTATTGGACACATCAAAGGCATGATATGGAGGTCATACAAGATCTTATAGATCAATTTATGGAGCAAAATCCCAATATAGAAGTTGAGATGACCGTTCATACAGATGACTATACAAATGTGTTGAATTTAGCTTATCAGAACGATCAAGCCCCTGATATTCATACGGGAGGTCCTCCGCTTAAAGATATGGTGGACATGGGGCGTTATGAACCGCTGGATGATTTGATGAGTCCAGAAGTAAGAGCTAAAAATGAACAATATTTTGTGGAAGGTATAAATATGATAGACGGCAAAATATATAGCCTTCCACATGTAGGCAATAACTTCCGCTTGGTTTACAACAAAGATCTTTTCAAAGCTGCAGGCCTTGATCCGGAAAAACCGCCCAAAACATATCAAGAAGTAATCGATTATGCTAAGAAAATAACTGAATATGGCAAAACACAAGACCCGCCTAAGTATGGTTTTTGTCTGCCTACCGCCGAAACCTGGATATGGTGGCAATACGCCGATCAGTTGGCTAAAGTGGCTGGCTGGCAATATTTTGACTATAAAAATTTACAGTATAATTATAAAGTAGAAAAACCCATATTGGAACTATACCTACAGATGCAAAAAGACGGTAGCTTATTCCCGGGCGGTTTGCAGTTGAAAAATGATCCTGCCAGAGCCCAATTTTCAGAGGGCAATATAGGCATGATGACAGCTGCTTCATGGGACGTGGGTGTATTTAACGATCAATTTCCGGCTAAGATAGATTGGGGAGTCGCTCCTTTGCCCACGCCGGACGGAGTGGTAAAAGGGAAGGGCGAATTTAGGGGCGGAATATATCTCTTTATAAATAGTGAATCGAAGGTTAAAAAAGAGGCTATGAAGCTGTTTGAATTCCTTATAAGCGACGAGTCCCTTACAAGATATTATGAAGAGGGTAAAGGTGTACCTCTAAGGCCGGAAATAGCTGCGAATTCTAAGAATCCACCGACATTAAAGGGATTTAAAGATTTTGCTGATACATCTATGGACGCCCTATACCCGCCGGAGCCACCGGGAATAACGATAGAGGGTGATGATAGAGGCACGGTGTTCAACACCATAATGGCTGGCAAAGTGGATATAGATAAAGCACTTCAAGACCTTGACGAGAGGATGAATAGGGCTGTTCAAGCCGCTATAGACGAGGGTAAATTTGATCCTGAAGTATATAGGATAGAAAATTTTGATCCCATGAATCCAACTGGTAAATAGATTTATAATTGTTCATTTATGGGGTTGGCTATACAACCCCATAAATGAATTTCCAGCATTATTCTTTATGAATAGGGGGATTACTATGGATAAAAGGAATTCATTGAGTAAAAGGATAAAGCAGAACAGAGTGGCTTATATTATGTTGCTTCCAACCATAGTAGGCTTTATAGCATTCGTTCTTTATCCTCAGTTATGGGTTTTAAGGTTGGCTTTTTATAAATATAACGGTTATACGCCGCCTGTATTTGTTGGAATGGATAATTTTGTAAGGCTGTTTACCAGAGATACTGTATGGTGGCAGGCAGTGGGTAATACATTTTATTTTTCCACGGCAAAACTGTTGGTTGAAATTCCTTTGGCCTTGATATTAGCGGTGATTCTAAATAACAACCTTAAGGGGCGCAACATTTTCAGAACGGTATATTTTTTGCCTAATGTTACTAGTACGGCTGTAATGAGCCTTGTATTTTATTTTATTTTCTCTCCGTATCAGGGTATATTGAATGGTATACTCCAAAGCATAGGCATTATAAGTGAACCGATAGATTGGTTAGGGCAGGGCAGCTTGGCTATGATAGTATGCATGATAGTTTCTATCTGGCAGAACTTTGGATTGAATATGATTCTTTTCCTTGCAGGTCTGCAGAGTATACCAGATGAGATTTATGAAAGCGCAGACATAGACGGGGCTACGCCTGTACAGCAATTTATTCACCTTACAATACCCATGTTAGGGCGAATGCTCCAAATAATTTTGATGCTGGCTATAATAGGCAGTTTGAAGACATTTGATTTATTTAAGGTTTTGACTAATGGCGGGCCAGGGCATGATACCGAGGTTATGATGACATATATATTCCGTTATTTCTTCGTGGATAATATGAGCACCACCGCACAACCGCAACTCGGTTATGCGAGCAGTATGGGCTTGGTAGCTACAATAATAATAGGGGCAGTTACCGCAGTTTATTTGTGGATGTCAAGAAAGTTAGAAGAGAACTATTGATAGGGGGATAGTTATCATGACGAAAAAGATGAGGATCAGTATTCCAGGTTTATTACTGCTCTACGCATTTTTGATTATAGTGCTTATAATTGCTTTATTTCCCATAGTGTACGCTATCTTCGGTTCTTTTAAGCCAAATGCGGAGTTTGTCGCTGGTGGTAGTAGATTACTCCCAAAAGAATGGCGCTTTGAAAATTTTAAAGAAGCTTGGGAATTGGCTAACTTTGCCCGGTATACGTGGAACAGCGTATTTGTAACCGCTATATCCGTCGTTGGCATCCTTTTCCTGAACTCTATGGCAGGATATGTATTTGACAGGGCGGATTTTCCGGGCAAAAAATTATTGCTGGGAAGTTTTTTGGCAACGATGTTTATATCTACAGGCAGTATTACGTTATACCCGATTTTGCAAGTAACAAAACTTATCGGTGCTAATAAAAGTTTATGGGGCCTGATAATCGTTTATGTTTTTGGAGTCAATGTGACAAATGTATATCTGTTTATGGGATACGTGAGGAGCTTGCCTAAAGAGCTGGATGAAGCTGCTACTATAGATGGTTGCGGCTTTTTTGGGATATATTGGAGGATAATAATCCCTTTGTCAAAGCCTATTTTGGCCACTATAGCACTTCTTACATTTAAAGCTACATGGAACGATTACATGATGCCTTTGGTATTTACGATGTCTAACGAGAAGATAAGGACATTGACAGTTGGTGTGGTAGCGCTGCAAAATACCAAGGATGGTGCTGCGGCATGGAATATAATGCTGGCGGGTACTACAATATCGCTTATTCCAATTATATTAGTGTATATATTTACGAATCAATATTTTATATCAGGCATAACAGCTGGTGCTATAAAAGCATGATTGTACTATAGCATTTATCGTGTTATAATGGCTACGATAAAATAAAAAACATAGGGGGTATAAAAGGTGGATTATAGTCAAGCATTGGAACACGTAAACACATATTCTAAGCCGTCTGATCTGAAGATCACCGATATGAGGTTTGTAGATGTAGCAGGAGCACCTATGCATTGCACCCTCATGAAAATTTACACCAATCAAGGGCTAGTAGGATATGGAGAGGTGCGCGACGGTGCCAGTAAGACATATGCTCTTATGCTGAAGAGCAGACTATTGGGTGAAAATCCATGTGATGTTGACAAACTATTCCGACGTATAAAACAATTCGGAGGGGTGTCGCGCCAGGCTGGCGGCGTATGTGGTATTGAAGTGGCGCTTTGGGATTTAGCTGGCAAAGCATACGGCGTGCCTATTTATCAAATGTTGGGCGGTAAATTTCGCGATAAGATACGGATATACTGTGATACTGACATAAGTGGTCGCGATACAGGCACTGCCATGGGCCAGGCGTTGAAAAAGCGCATGGAGAGAGGATTTACCTTTCTTAAAATGGATTTGGGTCTCAATCAGATCATACATGAACCCGGTACAATATCAGCTCCTCTAGGCTTTTTAGAAGAAATGAAAGCTAGAGCTGATGCCATGTCAAAAGCTTCATGCAAAGAAGAATTTAGATATTGCAGAAACCGCTGGTATGATATACTGAATGTAGCGCATCCCTTTACCGGCATACATATAACCGAGAAGGGTTTCGATATGCTGGAACAATACGTTAGCGAGGTACGCTCGATTATAGGATATGAGGTGCCTCTGGCCATCGATCATGTCGGACATATATGTGTGGAAGACTGTATAAAATTAGCTCGCAGATTGGAGAAATATAATCTTGCATGGTTGGAAGATCTTATACCGTGGCAGTTGACCGAACAATATGTGAGGTTATCCAGAGCTACAGCTGTGCCTATATGTACTGGAGAGGATATATACCTGAAAGAAGGTTTTAAACCGCTTTTGGAAACCAATGCTGTATCGATTATACATCCTGATATACTGTCATCCGGTGGCATTTTAGAAAACAAGAAGATAGGAGATATGGCCCAGGAACGCGGCATAGCTATGGCAGTGCATATGGCTGAGAGTCCTATAGCATGTATGGCCGCGGTACACAGCGTAGCATCTACTGAGAATTTCCTGGCATTGGAATATCACTCGGCCGATGTTCCATGGTGGGATGATATGGTGAACGGTTTACCCAAGCCTATAGTGGACAAAGGATATATAAAGGTACCTGACGCTCCCGGACTGGGTATAGAATCCCTTAACGACGAGGTACTGGCCGAACATATCCATCCGGATTTTCCTGGCTTGTGGGAATCAACAGAGCAGTGGGACGACGAATGGTGCTATGACAGATTATGGAGTTAGGAGGAGCTATCATGAAATTCGATTATTATGATGATATAGTGCAGATAACGCCGCTGTGGAAAGGCGAGAGATTTGCTGATGGAAGGCCTAAGGTACCCGATGATATACTGCGCCGGATGCGAAAGATAACGCTAGAAGAAGCATGGGGGCCATTGTGGGGTAAAGGATATCGCTATCAATTTGAAGGCGATTTTAAGGTGATAAATGAGGATAAGGTTCTGGTAGGCCGCGCGGTAACGGCTGTTATGGTGCCCTACCGTCCTGACTTACATGAAACATTATTGAATTACGGTTACGAACAAGAAGGTCGTCGGGGTTTCTTCAATCAATGGGTAATCGATTCATTGGTGGAAGATGATGTGGTAGTAGTAGATCTATTCGATAAGATATATCAGGGGACATTTGTAGGCGGTAATCTTTCCACTGCGATAGCGGCCAGGACAAAACGCGGAGGTTCGGTAATATGGGGCGGGGTGCGCGATGTGGAACAAATAATGGGCATCGATTCCATAAAAACGTATTATCGAGGCAATGATCCTACAGGTATAGGGGATGTAACGCTGGTTGGATTCAATGGCCCATGTCGTATAGGCAAGGCTATATGCTTGCCGGGGGATGTGGTGCTGGGCACTCATTCAGGTGTGCTGTTTATACCACCGCATTTGGCTGAAGAATGTGTAGTAGGAGCCGAAAAATCCCATATAAGAGATGTGTGGGGGTTTATAAGGCTGGCGGAGAAACGCTATACTACAGCTCAGATCGATGCTCCATGGACAGTATCCATGTGGGAGGACTTCATAGATTGGTTTGACAAAGACCCTCAGGCCGAGGAGTATAGGCACCTTACATGGGATAAAGAACTGCAGGAGGCTAAAGAAAGACAGAACAAAGAGTCCAGAGGCGAGATCAGACTATAAGATTATACAGAAAGAGGCAATTCATATGGTGGGTGAAGAATTACAGCATTTTTATGATGCTATGAAAGCTGAAGCTCGAAGCATATTGGCTTTCTGGGAGAAGTATGCTCCGGATCCACAGGACGGCTTTTATGGAGTGGTGGATGCGGAGCTTAAGCCTCATGCCGATGCCAGAAAGCATATAGTATTAAATGCGCGCTTTATATGGACATTTGCGGCGGCATACTGTGTATTGGGCGAGCAAAATTATAAAGAGATGGCGCAACGCGCCTACGATTACGTGCTTTCAAACTTTATAGACGACGAATTCGGAGGGGCCTTTTGGGAACTTAATTCTGACGGAACGGTATACGATGCTACTAAACGTACATATGGTCAGGCTTTTGTCATATACGGCTTGTCGGAATATTACAATGCGTTTAACGATAAAAAAGCTTTGGAGCAAGCTATAGCCGTATATCGCTGTCTGGAGGAGCATGTTTATGATAAACAAAACAAAGGTTATTATGAAGCGCTGACACGGGATTGGAAGTTTGAACAGGGAATGCAGGTTAGCAATATAAATCCGTATAAATCAGCTACCAAGACCATGAATACGCATTTACATCTTTTAGAAGCATATACCGCTCTTTACAAGGTATGGCCCGACGCAGGCTTAAGGGATAAGCTCTACGAGCAAATAGAGATTATGATAGAAAAAATAGTAGATCATGACACATGGCATTTTAAGCTTTTCTTCGATGATCAATGGAATTCTTTAAGTCCTGTAGTTTCTTACGGTCACGATATAGAAGGAAGCTGGTTGTTATGGGAAGCAGCCGAAGCTCTTGGCGATGATGGGTTAAAAGAACGGGTTAAAATTGTATCTCTAAATATGGCACAAGCGGTGCTGAAAGAAGGATGGCATGAAAATGGGGGCATAATAAATGAATCGATGCCGGAAGGCGTCATAGATTCACATCGCGTTTGGTGGGTACAGGCCGAAGCTGTGGTCGGTTTTTTCAACGCGTGGCAGTTGACTGGAGAAGATAAATATCTCGACGCGGAAAAAACAATATGGGAGTTCGTGGATAAAGAGCTTATAGATTATGTAAACGGCGGGTGGTTTTCCTTTGCGGTTTCGGATAAAAGGCTTGCCAATCGCATAGACGGATGGACATGTCCTTATCATAATACAAGAATGTGCCTCGAATTGATTCAACGATTGGAGGGCGTGCAAAATAATGGGAACAAATAGGACGGCGCTCATTACAGACGCGTCTCATCCGGCTGCCGCTGCCATCGCAGCTAGACTAGAAAGCGAGGGTATTACCGTTATAAATAATTATCCCCGCCGGAGCGATAAAGGCGCCATAGGAGAGGTCAGCAATGGTTATGCGTTTGATACTTGGTCGTTGGCTGATATGAAAATGCTGTTGGATACGATAATATCGAAAAGAAGCGGCGTGAGTTACCTTATACATACGGATAATGTAATCTTACGCTCGAAACTCGAGGATATTTCGGAACAAGATTTTAAAAAAGCTCTGGATTATAATGCAAAAAGTGCCTTTATCACCACCAAAGTATTCGGTGAACATATGGCGCAAAAAAGGGACGGGGCTATAATATACCTGTCAACGTTGCACGATGAAAAGCCTACGGGCTGCGCTTTTGCTTATAGTACGGCCAAAGGTGCGGTAAAGATGCTGTGCAAGGAGATAGCGTTGTTTTATGGACGAAAGGGCGTTCGAGCCAATGTGATTGAAGCCGATTATATGGAAGAGCAAAGGGAATTGCTGGACAGTTTTCTTTCGCCATTTAATTACGATGCCGAAACTAAGATTCCTTTAAAAAGGCTGGTAAAGGCGGAAGACATTGCAGGCGTAGTGAGCTTTTTAATCTCAAAAGATGCAGCGTTTATAAACGGGGCTGATATCCGGCTGGATGGTGGCCATATGCTGTATTATGGCGACAGATAGGGGTGGACGATATGGTGAAACTACTGGAAGGGCGCACGGCCATCGTCACAGGCGGGGGCAAAGGTATCGGAGCAGGCATCAGCAAGGCTTTGGCCGCTGAAGGGGCCAATGTGCTCTTTAACTATAACTCCAATCCTGATATGGCTGAAAGAACAGCCGCCGACATACGAGAGGCAGGAGGGACGGCTTTCACGATGTATGTTGATGTGGCTGACAGAGATCAGGTTGATGCTATGATAGCTAAAACCGTTGAACTTTATGGTGGCATAGATATATTGGTAAACAATGCAGCGTGGCAGCCTAACATGGATATAGACGAATATACCGAAGAGGATTATGATAGGATTATGGATATAAATCTCGGAGGATATTTTCGCTGTATGCAGGCTGCTTTGCCTTATCTTAAGAACAGCCAATGTCCGAGGATAATAAATATATCATCGGTGCATGGTATACGCCCGGGCGATTTTGATGTATGCTACTCAATGACAAAAGGTGGAATAAAAATGCTAACCAGGGAAGCTGCGCTGGAGTTTGCCCAATATGGCATAACAGTCAATGAAATATTGCCCGGTGGTACAAAGATTGAATTCAAGTCCGGCCAAACGCATCCTTTTAAGCATAAACGCATAGAGAGACCGCGAAAGTATGATTTGTCTTTTATGAAGCCGGGAACGCCCGAGGATGTAGCGAATATTGTAATATTTTTGGCATCAGAGAAAAGCCATCATATATCCGGAGCCAGCATTATTGTGGATGGTGGAGCTATCCTGCTATAGACAATATAGGCAATGTAACAAGGGTTCATTGAACATTATTTGTCTCTCATAATTTTGCAAAATTTATTAGTGGCGGCTATGGGATGAGGATGTATTTATCGAATTGATATGAGGCGATAACTATGTATAAAATTTTGCTCGTAGATGATGAACCATGGGCGCTTGTAGGTATGAGAAAAATATTCAATTGGAACGATATGGGATATAAGATAATCGGTGAAACCACTGATTCTGAAGAAGCCTGCGAGATGATATTTAAATGGAACCCGGATGTAGTTTTTACCGATATAAGGATGCCAGGGCTGTCAGGGATAGAACTTATAAAAAAAGTAAGAGCAAAAGGTATGGATACAGTTTTTGTAATAGTAAGTGGTTTTGCTGAATTTTCTTGTGCGCAGGAGGCTCTGCGGGAAGGAGCATTTGATTATCTACTAAAACCTCTTCAAAGCCAGGAAATAAAACGCGTTTCAGAAAGATTAATAATATATCTTGGCGAAAAAGCAAGAGATAAAGAAAAGCATTTGGTAAAATTGCCCGATGAGGTTGATTTGGCTTTACAAGCAATAGAAAATAAAGGGTTTAAAGAGCTTTTAGAATATGTGCATCAAAATTTTGATAAACCATTGTACTTAAAGGAACTTGCTGACAAATTCTATATTAATTTTACCTATTGCTCTGAATTATTTAAGAAAACAACAGGAAAAACATTTTCGGAGTATATAAATTATTTGAGAATCAACAAAGCCATGCATTTATTGGAAACCACATCAATGACGGTTGATGAGGTATGTATGGAAAGTGGTTATAAGGATTATTGCTATTTCAATAAGGTTTTTAAGAAATATACTGGTGATACACCTGCAAGGTACAAAAAGAATAAAAAATGTATATCTGTTGAGAATCCTTTATATTTCGATGATGACCAGTAAAGTATCGATATAAGAAGAAATAGGAGATGATAGATAAAAGTGTGAAAATTTTTGTATTATAATTTAAGTGGTGTACGAATAAGGAACAATTTGAGGTAATGGTTAAAGGGAATAGTCTTCGAGGGTTTCAAAATTTCTAAAATCATTTTAATTAATTACAAAGGGGTATATTTATGGAACGATATAAAAATTTTACTGCTGCTATTTATTGTCCTGTTGGGGATCTAGTGTGCATCAATGATTTGGATGAGTTTGCACAACGCTTTTCATGGATTGAGGAGCACGTAAGAGTAGGAAAAGTTTATCTAGAGACTTATCGTCATGGTTTAATGATCGATAGGCAGCAAATGGAGCGTATACGTAATTTTTTCAACAACAAGGGTATAGAAACCGCCGGCGGAATCACTACAGATGGTATATCGAATGGTGAGGGCGGCTTTGATCCGCTATGTTATACCAATTCGGATACTATTAAGCTACTAACAGAAGTATCGGAGTTTACAGCATCGTTGTTCGATGAGATTATATTGGATGATTTCTTTTTTACGAATTGCAGATGCCCTTCTTGTATACGAGCGAAAGGGGATAAGACGTGGGCTCGGTTTAGATTAGACCTGATGAGGGATATAGCTCAAAATGTGATCGTTAAGCCAGCTAAACGCGTCAATTCTAAAGTAAAAATGGTTATAAAATATCCAAATTGGTATGAGCATTATCAGGACAGTGGATATGACTTGGAAAATGAACCGCAGATTTTTGACGGCATTTATACAGGTACTGAAACACGAAACCCTACTTATACTCAACAGCATCTTCCTAAATATTTGAGTTATTTTAACGTGCGTTATTTAGAGAATGTAGCTCCGGAGCGTAATGGAGGCGGATGGTATGATCCTTACGAATGTTCCTATAATTTAACATCATATGCTCAACAAGCTTATTTAACCTTATTTGCAAAGGCCAAGGAAGTGATGATGTTCTCCCTTGGATCTTTGCTAAATCCGGAATATTCCTTATGCATTCCGATCAATGGTCAATTATTTAAGGATGTCGATAAATATTTAGGGGAGTTGGGAAAACCTATAGGTGTTGCTTGTTATCTTCCTTTTCACAGTCATGGTGAGGATTATCTTCACAATTATATTGGGATGTTGGGGATACCTTTAGAGCCTCAGCCAACTTATCCTGAGGATGCTGTAACAGTATTTTTAACCGAAAGCGCAGCAATGGATGAAAATATTATTTTTAAAGTTCAAAAAAGCCTTATGGATGGAGCAGATGTAATTGTAACATCAGGTTTTCTTAAGGCGTCTGCACCATTGGGATTTCAAAATATGCTAGCAAATGTTAGGATGACCGATCGTAAAGCTTTTGTGAATCGCTATGCATATTCCAACGATGGAGGGATTTGCTTTGAGGGGTGTGAAGAATCTACAAAGGCTATTTTACTCCCTCAACTTGAATTTCAGACCAACGACACTTGGGAATTAATTGCAGGGTTGGGGGAAGACAATAACTTCCCAATTTTAATCAAAATCTTATATGGAAAGGGGTGTTTGTATATTCTTACCATACCTGAAGATTACGGTGATATATATAATTATCCCAGGAAAATTCTTTTTCCTATACGCCAGGTTTTCAGCAGAAACATCCCTGTACTTTTAGATGCATCTTCGAAGATCGGATTTTTCATATATGATAATCACTCTTTTATATTACATTTATTCCAACCATGGTATGATGAAGTGCGATTGGAGTTAAAGGACGGATATACTGCTATTGAGGATTTAGTTAATCAGCATATTATTCAAGCTCAGTCGGAGGGGGAGAAAATGGTGGTTAAACTTCACCTTTCACCTGGAATAAATAGAGTATTTAAGATGATAAAGGGCTGAAGGTTAATAGCCTGATTTATTGTTTTTAGTTAAACTATTGCCTGAAATCTGGTTTTATATACCCTGCAGATTTTAGGCAATAGCCTTTATACAGCATAGAGCAACCTGAAATTTTAAAGTGCTTGATTTTTCTATTTGTAAGCTATATAGCAATATATGTTGTAATAATTATCAGATCTAATTATTAAGGATGTTTAAGGAGTAAAACCGTGAGCTAGCATAAAGGGGAATTAAAGGAGGAAGTCCATGTTGCATTTCAATAAGTTAAAATTAAAACAACAGCTTGTAATATTAATTTTCCTTATCATTGTTGTTATGTTTGCTATGCAAATGTTTTACTATTATGCGTTTGACTCACTTACAAAGAAACGAGCGGTGAATTATGTTAATACTTTAATGAATCAGGTAGAGGATCAGCTTAAAGTTCTTACTAAAAATATAGAGAAAGAAGCCAATGCTGTTTCCTACAATTTATATATACAGGATTATATTATATTTGATAATCCAATGCAGCGATTAGAGATATATCCTATGGCTTGTAATACCGTAGACTATGTAAAGAGTTTGAGAGATAATATAAATGATATATAAGCAAGACAAGATTTTCACTACATCTCATGATCTCGAAACTAATGTAATAGAGATAGTGGATAAAATATATAATTTTAAGGGGCAAAATTTTATAAAGCCTATATATACATCGATAGTTAAAGAAAATAATGATTCATCTTCTAATATCGCCTATATAATGCCTGTTTTTTCTATAAAATCATCTGTTGACTATCTTAAAAAAATAGGAGTAACAATATTCTTTATAGAAACTATATTTTTTCATGATGTTGTTTCGAACTTGTCTATTACAAAAAATTCAATATTCATGATTTTAGATAGTGAAAATTGCAAATTCCGGCATGAGTGAACCGCCTGCACGGGGGAAATAGGCCACATAGCAATTCTCTCTGTATAATAGAAGGAGCATGCGATAGCGTGATTTTCATTAAGGGGAGACCGGATATGTTGGACTACAGAGAGATTTTGCGACTCCGGAGTCTTGATTACAATCAGCGACGGATTGCGAGAACGGGAGTTGCGTTTCGTGATAAGGTCAGCGAAGTATTCGCTGCGGCAGATCAGTTGGGAATTAGTTGGCCAATAGATGACTCGGTTACAAACGAGGATCTTCGAAAGCTTATGTTTCCTAATCAGGGAATCCGAAACATTAAGGTCTATGTTGAGCCGGACTATGCATACATCCACAGTGAACTTGCAAAGCCTGGTGTGAAGATGTCGCTGCTATGGGATGAATACTACCACAGATACCTCTCCTCCGGACAAACACCATATATGTCTACCCAGTTCAGCGAAAGGTATCGGAAGTGGGCAAGGATAACGAAGACGACCATGCGCATCCAGCATAAGCCTGGCAAAGTTATGCAGGTAGATTGGGCAGGCAACACCATCCCGATCTATGATTCAGTAACCGGCGAAGAGTCGGCCGCATACCTCTTTGTAGATGTATTACCGTGCAGCTGTTTTGCTTATGTAGAAGCCTGTACAGATATGAAGAGCGAGAACTGGCTGCTCTGCCATTGTACATGCTTTCAACTACTTCGAAGGCGTTCCTCGCCTTCTGATTCCAGACAATCTGAAAACCGGCGTGACGACCAATACTCGTTATGACACCCTTGTCAACCGAAGCTACCAGGAGCCCAGGGCTATCGCTTTAGGAATAGCAAAAACAAGAGAAACATGATATCATTATAATATAACTACATAACAATTATTCAAGGTGTGCTATGAATCAAGACGAGCAAAGAACTTTAATAGAATTACTAGAAGAAATACCCGACCCTAGGCGAGGTAACCGCATTCAACATAATCTAAAAGACATCATATTAATAGGAATTATGAGCATCGTGTGCGGTGCGAACAGCTTTACAGGCATGGAAATTTGGGGCCAAACACATGAAGAGTTACTTCGTCAATTTCTCGAATTACCATACGGTATACCATCACACGACACATTTGGCGATGTGTTTAGCGCTTTATCCCCTAGACATTTGGAGGAATGCTTTAACAAATGGTTGGTCATTTTACGGGAGGATGTAAACGATGCTAAATTGGTAGCAATAGATGGTGGAGGGGACTACGTTTTAGCCTTAAAAGCCAATCATGCAAACCTATTAGAAGACGTAAAATACTATTTTGAGAATGAAGTACTCACGCAGAAGAAGAAAGACTTAAAGCAGGCAGGGCAGTACGCTAAGAAGGTAGAAAAAGGTCATGGTAGGATAGAAACGAGGGAATGTTATATAAGTAACGACGTAGAGTGGCTAGAAGAAAAAGATAAATGGGCAGGACTTGGTGGGATAGGATTAATAAAGTCGAAGCGAGAATTAAGCGATGGGACAGTGACTATTCAAGACCATTATTTTCTATATAGCTTAAAAGATACGACGGCAGGAGAAATAATGGAGATAAAGAGAAGTCATTGGAGCATAGAAAACAATTTACACTGGGTACTTGATATGACGTTCAGAGAAGATGAGAGCCGGATGAGGATAAAACATTCTGCGGAGAATATTAACATATTGCGGAAGCTGGCTTTGGAATTGATAAAGCACGAAACGAGTGTAAAGGGCAGCATAAAGTCCAAGCGCCAACG
>JASGMM010000099.1 GCA_030156435.1 Clostridiales bacterium
TAAAATGCAAATACTACAGCCAAAAAGGCTACACTAAAAGGCATTAAATATTCTATGATGGATACCCTGCCTATAAAGAACGTCGCAAATAATATAATGGTTTCATACCATGATATATTAAAAGTCGCTTTCCTTATATCATGGCTTTTATACAAATCGCGTTTATATAAAGCTGCTTGTCCTTTGCCTATCATAAATACCACCATCCATATAACCTATTCTCAAGACAAAGGATATTATAACAGATTACAGGCTGTATTGTTTGTCATTACTTGGCGTTGAATAATAGAAGTTTTTATCATAATATGCGTTAATCGAATATGGAAGGATAAAAAAATAGCGGTCAAAGACCGCTTTGTCAGTACTTTCTGGTGACCCCGACGGGACTCGAACCCATGTTACCACCGTGAAAGGGTGATGTCCTAACCGCTAGACCACGGGGCCATTATTGTCGGCACTCTTCATAACCGAGCCGACAATGGATATTATACAATATAGGCAACAAAAACGCAAGGTTTAAATCAAAAAATTTTTATGCACCCATTTGCTGTTTGGCCACTTCTACTAATTGGCCAAACGCTTTGCTGTCGCTTACGGCCATTTCAGCCAGCATTTTTCTGTTTATCTCTATTCCGGCTTTCTTAAGACCGTTTATAAATTTACTATATGATAAGCCGTTCATGCGAGATGCGGCATTTATACGCGCTATCCAGAGCCTGCGGAAATCACGCTTGCGCAGTTTACGACCGACATAAGCGTATGCCAACGCTTTCATAACAGCTTCATTAGCTGCTTTGTACTGCTTACTTTTTCCGCCCCAATAACCTTTAGCTAATTTTAATACTTTTTTATGCCTTCTATGGGTGGTTACACCCGATTTTACTCTAGCCATTTATAAAGTATCCTCCTTTCACTGATTAAAATTCGTTTTACTTATATGGTAAAAGTTCTTTCGTGTTCTTTTGATCAGCAACGCTTATATACCCTGTCTTGCGTAGATTCCTTTTACGCTTGGTAGTCTTTTTTGTCAGTATATGGCTTCTATAAGCCTTACCTCTTTTGATCTTACCGCTGGCCGTAACGCGAAAGCGTTTAGCAGCACCTCTGTGCGTTTTCATTTTAGGCATATATAAATCCTCCTTTCAAAAATCACTTCACATCAGCTTTTGGCGTCAGTATCATCAGCATATTCCTTCCATCCATCTGCGGGGCTTTTTCTATTGTACCCACTTCGGCTACCTTCTCAGCAAAATTTTTCAATATTTCAGCGGCTATATCCGGATGAGTTATCTGCCTGCCTCTGAACCTCACTGTCACCTTCACCTTATCGCCGTTTTTAAGGAACTTTATAGCATTCTTTATCTTCACATCTATATCGTGTTCCTCTATAGTAGTGGAAAGCCTGATTTCCTTGATGTCTATTATCCTTTGATTCTTCTTAGCTTCCTTTTCTTGTTTGATGGCTTCATACTTATACTTACCATAGTCCATTATCCTGCATACAGGTGGAGTTGCCTGAGGAGCCACATTTACGAGATCCAACTGCTTTCTCTGCGCCAATTCCAGCGCCTGCCGAAGCGGCATAATTCCCAATTGCTTACCGTCCACATCGACTACGCGGACCTCTTTTTCCCGTATCTCCTCATTTACCATCAAATCTTTAAAAATAACGCTTCACCTCCGAAAATTTAGGAGCCTCCTCTACTTACCCGACACATCTATACCGGCGCTATATAGTTATTCAATAATAAGCAAAAATAAAAGCGGGTATATACTACCCACTTTATATAATGCTTGCATTCTATCAATAACCTTTTAGCGCCAGCCGAAAGGTGAGAAGTGGATAGCTTCTTCTTTACGTCAATTATCTTATCATATAAACCATATATCAGTCAATGGCTTTTTTCGATTTTATTTCAGTTTTTATGAGGTCTTCGAAATCATCCACGCTCATGCTCCCCATATCTCCTTTGGAGCGAGAGCGCACCGACACCGCGACGTTTTCCACTTCTTTATCCCCGATAACTAGCATATACGGCACTTTCTCTATCTGAGCCGCTCTTATCTTATAGCCTATCTTCTCATTGCGGTTGTCGAGCTCAGTGCGTATATCCAATTCTTCCAAGTGCATTTGTAAACTGCGCGCATATTCGAGCGAACGATCAGTTATGGGTAAAATCTTTACTTGAACGGGTGCTAGCCAGGTTGGCAAAGCGCCAGCATAATGTTCAGTTAATATAGCGATGAACCGTTCTATGCTACCAAATATAACGCGGTGCAGCATGATTGGACGGTGCTTTTCGCTATCCTCACCTATATACGTTAAGTCAAAGCGCTCGGGCATTTGGAAATCAAGCTGTATAGTGCCACATTGCCATGTTCTTCCTATACTATCTTCCAGGTGAAAATCTATCTTAGGCCCATAAAACGCGCCATCACCTTCATTCACCTTATAATCCAAACCTTTCTTTTCCAATGCCACTTTAAGGGCCTCAGTGGCCATCTTCCATTGTTCGTCAGTGCCCATGGAGTCCTCCGGACGCGTAGACAACTCCACATGATACTTAAAACCAAACAGACTATAGAAGTAATCTATCAGGTCTATAACGCCTATTATCTCATCGGTTACCTGCGATGGCAACATGAATATATGCGCGTCGTCCTGGGTAAAACAGCGCACACGCATAAGCCCATGTAGTACGCCAGATTTTTCGTGACGATGCACAAGACCTAATTCGCACAAGCGTATGGGAAGCTCTTTATAGCTGTGCATGGTCCGCTTATACATTATCATGCTGCCCGGACAATTCATGGGCTTTATAGCATAATCTTGGTCGTCTATTTTGGTAAAATACATATTATCTTTATAATGATCCCAATGGCCCGACTGTATCCACAGCTCTTTATTCAATATTATAGGCGTTTTTATCTCCTCATAGCCGTGTCTCCTATGCTCTTTGCGCCAGAAATCTTCTAACACATTGCGTACGATCATACCTTTTGGATGGAAAAACGGAAAGCCCGGCCCTTCCTCATGAAGGCTGAAAAGATCCAGCTCCTGGCCCAATTTTCTATGGTCGCGTTGCTTAGCTTCTTCTATGCGAGTCAGGTATTCATCCAGCATGCTTTTTTTAGGAAATGAGATACCATATATGCGCTGCAACATCTTATTATGCTCATCTCCTCGCCAATAGGCCCCAGCAACACTGAGCAACTTCACCGCCTTGACCTTACCGGTAGACGGTATATGGGGCCCGGCGCAAAGATCCACAAATTCCCCTTGCTTATAGAATGATATTACAGCGTTCTCGGACAGCGCCTCTATAAGTTCTACCTTATATGGCTGGTTTCTTCCCTGCATAAATTTTACAGCTTCGTCTCGCGGTAATTCAAAACGCTCCAGCGATAAATCCTCTTTTATTATCTTTCGCATTTCTTCTTCTATATTGATTAAATCCTCAGGCGTAAAAGGTTTATCGATATCGAAATCATAATAAAAGCCGTTGTCTATGGCCGGTCCTATAGCCAGCTTTGCTTCAGGGAAAAGCCTCAATACAGCTTGTGCCATTATATGAGATGTGGTATGCCAATAGGCTTTTTTACCGCCTTCATCATCGAAGGTCAACAATGCCAAGTCAGCATCTTCGTAAATTGGCATGCTCAAATCCATTACCTGCCCGTTAACAAGAGCGGCCAATGCTTCTCTCGCCAGTCCCGCGCTTACATCGGCTGCTATTTGAGCCGGTGTAATACCTTCACTATATTCTTTAATCGATCCATCTTTTAGCTTTATCTTTATCAAACAAATTCCTCCCTACATGTAAAAACTCTATCAAAAAAGCCCTCATCCCTCAAGCAGGGACGAGAGCTTATTCCCGTGGTTCCACCCTTATGGATACATATGTATCCTCTCATTATGCCCTAACGCCGGCCAGCGGCTTATGCAACTCCGAAGGCGGTCTTCCATCCTTCACGCTCAAGGGTGCTCCCAGCCAAGGCATCCTCTCTCTGCGAGCTGAGTTTGATGTACTCTTCTTCTTCATCGTATTTATATATTGTATTTGTTATATGATACAGCATTACCGACAATCTGTCAATAATCACATTTTAGCCGGCGCTTGTATACCGAGTAGGCCCAAGCCAATACGTATAACCTGAGCTGTAGCATATACCAGCGTAAGCCTTGCCCTTTGCATCTCATCATCGTCTACTATAACCATATGGTTTTTATAGAATTTATTGAAAGCCTGCGCTATATCTATCGTATGCCGTGCCACAATAGATGGTTCATTAGCCTGGCATGCGGCTTCTATGGCTTCCGGAAAGCGAGCCAAAAGATCTATCAATTCTAGTGTCTCATCTTCCGTAAGTAGATCGCCTCCCACTTTGCCGGTTATTGTTTGCGTCGCCTTTGCCAATATGCTCATAGCCCGTGCATGAGCATATTGCACATACGGACCTGTTTCTCCGTCGAAATTGAGCACTTGATCCCATGAGAATACTATATCCTTTATGCGATTATTTATGAGGTCATGGAATACAACCGCCCCAATGCCAACCTGTTTTGCTACATCCTCTTTATTTTCCAAACCCGGATTTTTCTCTTTTATTATATCGAGCGTTCTATCCACAGCCTTTTGCAACACATCTTCGAGGAAAACAACGCGTCCCTTGCGCGTAGAGAGCGTACCTTCTTCCATGCTCACCATCCCGAAAGGAACGTGAAACAGCTTGTCATACCAATCAAAACCCATAAGCTCTATAACCTTAAACCATTGCCTAAAATGCAGGTCCTGTTGATAAGCTACGACATATAGGCATTTATCGAAGTCAAATGTCTCTTTGCGATATATGGCGGCTGTTATATCCCTCGTAGCATAAAGCGTGGTGCCATCGGTTTTCTTTATCATGCACGGCGGCATATCATATTGGCTTAAATCCACGACAAGTGCTCCCTGGCTCTCTGTCAACAAGCCCTTTCCCTGGAGCAATTCTACCACCCTATCCATTTTATCGTTATAAAAGCTTTCACCCGTATAATAATCAAATTTAACGCCTAGCATGTCATATATCTTATTGAATTCGCGCAAGCTCAAATCCTTAAACCAACGCCATAAGCTGAGAGCCTCCTCATCACCGTCCTCCATACGTTTGAACCACATGCGCGCTTCGTCTTCCAGTGAAGGATCTTTTTCGGCTTCATCATGAAATTTTACGTATATATCCAATAAGGCTTTTATAGGCTCTTTCTCCAGGTCATCTTTTATCCCCCAATGCTTATAGGCTGTTATAAGCTTGCCGAATTGAGTACCCCAGTCCCCAAGATGGTTTATACCTATACATTTATAGCCTAAAAATTCATATATCTTATAGAGTGAATTCCCTATAACGGTAGAACGCAGATGACCTATATGAAAGGGCTTGGCTATATTGGGAGCTGAGAAATCAATGCATACGACACTTCCGTTTCCCTTATCAGATGAACCATAGCGCTCACCTTTATTCAAAATATCTTCTAATACTGTTTGAGCAAATACGGCCCTGTTAAAAAAGAAATTGACATAAGCGCCCTTGGTTTCTATCCGTTCAATAAAATTCGGTTTTTTTATATTATCAGCGATCTCCTGTGCAATAAGCTGAGGATTTTTCCGCATAGTTTTGGCTAACTTAAAGCACGGAAAGGCTCGATCACCCAATTGCCTGTCCGGCGGTATCTCCAACATATCGCTTATTTCTTGAACCGGTAAACGCGCAATGGCGCTTAATTCATCAGCCAGTTGTATATCAAAAATCATTATGTTACGCCGTTAAAACAGCTCTCTCCTCCTAGCATCACATATGTATATCTCAGTAATTACCGATTTATTATAGCATTTGCGACCGCAATAGACAAGCATATGGATGGAGAAAAATAAAAAAAGACCGGGCAACGGCCTACTCTCCCAAGCGGTTTCCCGCTCAGTACCATCGGCGCTGAAGGGCTTAACTTCTGTGTTCGGAATGG
>JASGMM010000100.1 GCA_030156435.1 Clostridiales bacterium
AGGTGGTTAATATCTTGGCCAAAAAGATACTTATAATAGATGATGAACGCATTATGGTCAAAGGATTAAAATTTAGCTTAGAGCAGGATGGATACGAGACCGATGCGGCTTATGATGGTGAAGAAGGCTTGAATAAGGCATTAAACGAGCATTATGATCTCATAATATTGGATATAATGTTACCTAAAATAAACGGGTTGGAAGTTTGCAGGCAGGTGAGGGAGCAATCATCTGTTCCTATTATTATGCTGACGGCTAAAGGCGATGACATGGATAAAATACTCGGACTGGAATATGGTGCCGATGATTATTTAGCCAAACCATTTAATATATTGGAATTGAAGGCTAGGGTAAAAGCTATATTTCGAAGGCTTGATTTAGCAAATCCTAAGAAAAATGATAAGTATTTAAAAATAAAAAATTTAACTATAAATTTTGAGAATCGGACAGTATTGGTGGATGGTCGAGATGCTAATTTGACTGCGAAAGAATTTGATTTACTTGAGGTATTGGTAAATGGGAGGGGTAAGATTTTCAGCAGGGAGCAATTACTGGAAACTGTGTGGAAATATGATTATTTGGGCGATCTTAGGACAGTAGATGTGCATATAAGACGCTTGAGGGAGAAATTGGAGAAAAATCCGAGTCAGCCCGAGCTTATTTTTACCAAATGGGGAGTGGGCTATTATTTTGCTCAGGAATAAACATGTACATCCGATAAGTTTGCGATGGCAGATCTCGGTTTCATATTTCGTTATAATAGCGATCTCGTTTACGATGCTCAATATGGCAGTGATAAATATTTTGGAGCAAAATTATATTTCGTCTAGGAAGACCACCTTAGTAAAGCAGGCTAATATAATATCGGTTGTATCTGTACGCTATCTACAAGATGCCAATCCGTATATCAACAATGTAATATCGGATTTCAGCGATAGCTTAAATGCCAGGATACTCATACTTAATCACAGGGGTACGGTAGTAGTGGATTCATTCAATGATATAAATATTCTTAACCGTACGTTGAATCATCAAGAAGTTTTGGCAGCTCTAAAAGGAGAGAGCGTAAGCCAACAATATTATTTGCCTGAGGGACAATGGGTTATGTATTCTACAGCCCCTATAACTGCCAATGGCGATATCATAGGAGTGGTGTTCATATCCTCTTCCCTTAAAGATATATATGATTCAATCTCACAGGTACGGGATAGATTGTTGGTCTATTCTGTATTCTTGGCAGTAGCTATCGCGTTGTTCAGCTATTTTATATCGGGTTTTGTAACCAAACCTATAAAAGATATAACCGATGTTATACGAGAGATGGGACGCGGTCATCTACGCCAAGAGGTAACAGTAAGCGGAAGCAGGGAGATTATAGAGCTCGGTAATGCTTTCAATGCCATGAGTCAGCGCGTTGAGACCTTGGACAAGGCCCGATCGGAATTTGTAGCCAATGCTTCACATGAATTAAAGACGCCTTTAAGCTCAATAAAAGTGTTGGCACAGTCTCTTGTTCAGGATCCAGATGCTGATATAAAAGTATACAAAGAGTTCATGTACGATATAGATTCAGAGATAGACAGGATGAACAATGTTATAAACGATTTGCTTACGTTGGTTCAGTTGGACAAGGATAAACCCGATATAACATATGCCGATGTAGATTTGGAAAGACTGATAAATGAAGTTTTGAAAGTATTAAGGCCGCTAGCTGCTGCTAAGAATATAAAATTGAACTATAGGTGTGAAGAAAGCGTGAGCATTAAAGGGGATGCACCTAAATTAAAGCAGATGTTGATAAATATAATAGATAATGCATTAAAATATACTCAGGAAGGCGGTAAAGTTGATGTATGTTTACGCAAGAAAGATGGCGAGGCATTGATCGAAGTAGTGGATAATGGCATGGGTATACCGAGAGCAGATCTTCCTTATATATTCGATCGTTTCTATAGGGTGGATAAAGCCAGATCCAGAGCTACGGGCGGTACAGGTCTTGGTTTGTCAATAGCACAGAAAATTGCTTATTTGCATAAAGGTACTATTGATGTCGAGAGTAGCGAAGGGGAAGGCACGCGTTTCTCTATAAAATTGCCCCTAAATATGGGCTAAAGTTAATAAAAACGTTAGAAATGCTTAAAACATTCGTAAAAAACTAGGTGTATAATGAGTGCGGAAGGAGTGAATAGAGGTGCATAGTTCAAGCAAGGTTAAAATATATATTAAACTATTGACAATATGCTTTATAATATTATTGTCTTTATCATCGTGCGACTTAGTTGGTCGGAACGTAAGCCGAGACGATGCTGAATCTGCACCGATAAAAAGTACTCAAAGTTCTCCTATTCCTATAAGCCCCGATCTCGAGCAATATGATGTAGATATAACGTTGTATTTTCTTAGCGAAGACGGTACAAGTTTAGTACCTGAGCGGCGAACTGTAAAAAAGGGCCCTGAAAGATTGGAGGAGTTGGTTGTATCAGAGTTGATAAAAGGCCCCATGCAGCGGGGTCATGTAGCTATTATCCCACCGGCTACCAAGCTGCTCTCTGTAACTTCCAGCGATAATATAGCTTTTGTCGATGTAAGTAAGGACTTTTTGTCTATAGATGAAAAATCATCTAATAAGCTTGTTTTAATGGTATATTCTGTTGTAAATACTCTAACTGAGCTAGATGGAATAGATAAAGTTCAATTTCTTGTAGAAGGACAAAAAGCGCCCATATTTCCTGGAATAAATGGTCAAAATCCTAAAGAGAATGTACAAAGCGGACCAATAGCTAGAGCTAATAGTTTAATACAAAGTCCGGTAACTGCTGTAAATAGCTTTTTAAAAGCGTTATCGGCAAACGACCTTGATAAAGCATATATATATATGTCTGATGATATGAATGATAAGAATAAAAGATCTCTTCAGGAATTTAAGGATGCCGCAAAACAGATAAATTTTAAGCTTACGGATTATGCGGTGTATGATTATAGCTTGGGCCTAGACGGCAATGAGGCGCTAGTATCTGTAGATTTCGAAATTAAATTAGGCGACGGAAGCACTATAAAAAGGGATAAAGCGTTGCTGAGAACGGTGCGTTTAAACGGCATATGGAAGTTGGAGTGGGCATTGCCCTTTGAAGATTTACAGCTAGAGATGTTAAATGCTATAAGTAAATAAGAAAGTTAGGAGGAAGATCGTATATATGCGACGGAAAAGTTGGTTTGCTGTCAGGCTGATAGCATTAGTCATGCTATTGGTTTTATCAGTCATGGCCTGTTCTAACCCCAAATCCTCCGAGCAGCAAAATTCTAGTAATACCGGTGGACAGGAACAAGATGTTTCAAAACAGCAACCTCAAAAAATTGTAGCCACTTTATATTTTACAGATAAAGGCTTTGAAAAATTGGTTACAGAAAGTCGTGAGATAGAGGTTCAGCCTGAGCAGACCCTTGTGGAAGCGGTGCTTAAAGAGCTTTTTAAAGGACCGCGCCAGCCTGAGCACGAAACGGCCATACCTTCAAATGCTAAGCTGTTAAAGGTGAGCCAGGCTGAAAATATCGTGACGGTGGATGTATCAAAGGAGTTTGATGCAGGGGATATACAGGAAATAGTAGCCAGGATAATGATAGCCAATACTTTGACTGAGTTGCCCGGTGTTAAATATGTTAAATTTTATAAAGAAGGTCAAGAGTATATAGGTGCTAGTGGAGAGCCTCTAGGGTTAATGACCAAAATGGAGAATCTGCAAGAACAGCAAGCTTCAGAAACTCAAGCTGTGGACGATACTGCTGCTAAAAAATACAATATGATATTATATTTTGCGGGCAGCCAAGCCATGTATGTTGTGCCTGAAGTGCGAGAAGTGGACGTTGTCGGGCGGCGATATGCACAGACGGCCATAGAAGAGCTTATAAAAGGACCTACGATGCCGGGCTTATACCCAACTATACCGAATGGTACAAAGCTTAGGAGCATAAAAGTAGAAGACGGTACAGCTATAGTGGATTTCTCCAAAGAATTTAAGGAGAATCATTCCGGGGGCTCTGCCGGTGAATTGATGACTATAAATTCAATAGTCAATACTTTAACAGAGTTCCCATCGATAAAAAGTGTAAAGTTTTTGATAGATGGTAAGGAAAATGAAACTTTAGCCGGGCATGTTGTATTTGATCAGCCATTTACGAGAAATGAGGATGTGATAGGGCAGCGGATAATATTGTATTTTGGCAATAAAGATGCAAACTATCTGGTTCCAGAGTATCGCGATATTCAACACAATGAGCTAAATATTGTTAAGAGAATAGTTCAAGAGCTGATAAAGGGGCCTATGGAAGATGGATTGGAACCTACCATGCCGGAAGGTCTGAGTGAAAAAGATGTCCTGAATGCTAAAGTCAGCGGTGATACCGCTGTGATAAACTTTTCTTCTAACCTAAAAACCAAGCACAAGGGAGGTTCGGCAGGGGAGACGTTGACAGTGTATTCTATTGTCAATTCTATAACCGAGCTGCCCAATATAAAACGTGTGCAAATATTGATAGATGGCAAAGTGCAGGATACGTTAGCTGGGCATATGGCGCTGGATGAGCCTATAATGAGAAATCCAAATTTGATAAAAGAACAATAAAAAGTAATTGCTCAGGTAATATTGCTGATAGACGATGGTAATTAATTACCCACAATAAAAAAACCATCTTTGTTGAAGGTGGTTTTTTTATTGAATAAGGCTGCGAATAGTGGTAAAATTACCAATGAGGTGATATGAATGAGAATAAAGCCTGAGGAAGTGGATTATATAGCAGCTTTATCAAGGCTGGTTTTATCGGAGCAGGAAAAAAACATATATGCCAGGCATCTTAGCGAAATATTGGAGCACGCTGAGCGCTTAAGCGAATTAGATACTGATGACGTTGAACCTACGGCGCATGTTTTGTCATTAAAAAATATCTTTCGCGATGATGAGGTTAAACCGTCATTGGAGAGGGATATATTGCTGAGCAATGCGCCTGAAGTGGAAAACGGTTGCTTTAAAGTACCTAGAATAGTGGAATGAGGAGGACTTTCGGGTGGAATTATATAGGCTTACAGCCCATGAGGCTTACGATAAGCTAAAAAAACGTGAGGTTAGTGCTCATGAGCTTGCTCAATCCGTTATAGAGCGTATAGAGAATGTTGAGCAAAACATTGGGGCATACATACATCTTAATTTTGATGCAGCTTTGAGACAGGCTGATGAAGTGGACAGGCATATAGCCGAAGGCGAGGAACTACCGTTGCTTGGCGGTGTACCCATAGCTATAAAAGATAATATGTGCACAGAAGGAACAGCTACGACATGCGCATCGCGTATACTGGCCAATTTTGTACCGCCTTATGACGCTACTGTCGTGCGTCGTTTGAAAGAAAGACAGGCCGTTATATTGGGTAAACTGAATATGGATGAGTTTGCTATGGGTTCATCGACCGAGACATCGACATTTAAGAAAACTAAAAACCCATGGGACACAGATAGAGTGCCTGGTGGTTCCAGCGGAGGGTCGGCAGCGGCAGTGGCGGCCGATGAGGCATTCTTTACCCTCGGTTCCGATACTGGCGGTTCTATTCGACAGCCGGCGTCATTATGCGGTGTGGTAGGTATGAAACCCACTTACGGAGCGGTATCGCGATACGGATTGGTGGCATTTGCTTCATCTCTTGACCAAATAGGACCCTTAACAAAAGATGTGAAAGACTGTGCTATGGTATTAAATGCAATAGTCGGTCATGATCCATATGATGCGACATCGGTATCGAGGTCATATTCCGACTATACATCCGCTTTAGTCGATGATGTC
>JASGMM010000101.1 GCA_030156435.1 Clostridiales bacterium
AGGATTAAACGTGACTGTAGGACAATTGGCTGAAAAAATGAATATGAATGTAATAGCAGGTGCCAATGCCTTGAATAAAGAAATAAAAGGCTGTTATTGTTGTGATCTATTAAGCTGGGTTATGGCGCATGCACAACCGGGCAATGCATGGGTAACGGTGCAAACCCATGCTAATGTGGTAGCGGTAGCTATACTGGCTGATATATCGTGTATAATAATACCTGAAGCTATAACTGTGGATAAAGATACCATAGCTAGGGCTGATGAACACAACATACCTATATTGAGCAGTTCTCTGAGCACATATGCTATAGCTGGGAGGCTCCATGATTTAAGCGTATAAGCCATGTTATAAAATTATCAGAAAATTCATTATATTTGTTAAAATCATAACGATATATAGTATATAAAATCTATAGGAATAGATTATTTATGCTGTTTTTACGGCTTTTGTGCATAAAAAATATTCTTAACACAAATTTAACATAGTTTTTCGTAATTGATATTGATATTTTTATAACGATAATATATAATTGTATTAACAAGGAGGATGCGAATATGGCGATAGAAGTTAAAAAAGAACTGGAAGAGAAATTTCAGGAATTAAAGACGGTGATAGATAGATATAAGAATATAGAAGGCCCTCTTATGCCGATAATGCATAAGGCACAAGAGATATTCGGTTACTTGCCGCTTGAAGTGCAGAACTTCATAGCCGAAGAACTGGATATACCGCTCACTGATGTATACGGTGTGGCCACCTTTTACTCGCATTTTACGCTGCAACCGCAAGGCAAGTATACTATAAATATATGCCTTGGTACGGCCTGCTATGTTAAAGGTGCACAGAAAGTGCTGGATAAACTGAAAGAGGAATTAAAAATAAATGAAGGGGAAACCACACCGGACGGTAAATTCACAATAGATGCCACAAGATGCCTTGGAGCATGCGGATTGGCGCCGGTAATGATGATAAACGGTGAAGTATATGGTCGTCTGGTGCCCGATGATGTACCTAAAATACTCAAGCGTTATATGAATGATTAAAAGCAATGAAAGAATTATCCCAACATATATTGGACTTAATACAGAATTCTATATCGGCTGGAGCGTCACTCATAAAAGTGAGCATTGTACGCGATGGAGATATGTTGATCATAGAAGTTGACGACAATGGATGTGGAATGGATGCCGATGCGGTTGCGAAGGCCGTTGATCCGTTCTTTACGCATCGCAGCACGCGTCCTGTGGGATTGGGTCTTTCGCTGCTGGCAGCTACGGCTCAAAGATGCGATGGTCATATCGATGTCCATTCCGAACCGGGCAAAGGAACATTTGTAGCAGCTACTATGCGTTATGATCATATAGATCGCCCCGCAATGGGCGATATCGCTGGCACTATGGTAGCTATGATCGCCGGTAATCCGAACATCGATTTTGTATATCGATATGATATAGATGATGATGCAATTATAATTGATACGCGTCAAATAAAGGATGCATTGGGAGAGATACCGATAAATCATCCCGATGTGATAAGATGGTTAATGCAGCATATAGTTGAAGGGAGTGCGGTTAAATGATAACTTTAGAAGAATTAAACAAAATAAGAGAAAAAGCCCAGGAAAAGATGAATTTGCGTCAAAGCCAAAACGCTACGCGAGTGGTGGTTGGCATGGCTACATGCGGAATAGCAGCGGGTGCGCGACCGGTTATGTTGAAGTTTATGGAAGAGATACAAAAGAGAGGTTTAACGGATGTAATAGTATCCCAGACGGGTTGCGTGGGAGTATGCCGGTTGGAGCCGATAGTAGATATATATAGACCCAATGAGGATAAAGTTACGTATGTTAAAATGACCCCGGAGAAAGTATCCAGAGTAGTAGCCGAACATATTGTAAACGGGCATCCGGTAACCGAGTATACCATAGGCTACGTAGAGGGGCAAAGTCAAAATTAGCTAACTACCTAATAATCTCCCCATTAGTTTTATTTGATATGCCGGACAGAATAGCTGCCCGGCATATCCAGTGTATAAATACTTTTATCGAAAGGAGCAAGAGAATGGAATTATATCGTTCGCATGTATTGGTATGCGGAGGTACCGGATGTACATCATCCGGCTCACAGCAGCTTATAGAAGCTTTGAATAATGAGATAGAGCGTTTGCATCTTTCCAATGAGGTTAAAGTAGTGCAAACGGGTTGCCTGGGCTTATGCGAGCGCGGGCCGAACGTTGTAATATATCCCGAGGGTGCATATTATTGCCATGTTAAGCCGGAAGACGCCAGGGATATCGCTGAAGAGCATTTATTGAAAGGCCGGATAGTCCAGAGGCTTTTATACAGGGATATAACCGAGGAGCATCTGCCGCTTTCGTTGAACGAGATAGATTTTTACAACAGGCAGAGGCGTATAGTGCTGAAAAATTGCGGAGTTATAGATCCGGAAAATATAGAGGAGTATATTGGCGCAGACGGTTATCAGGCGCTGGCTAAAGTATTGACCAGCATGACGCAACAAGAGGTTATAGATATAATAAAAAAATCCGGATTGCGCGGCAGAGGCGGAGCAGGTTTTCCAACGGGCTTGAAGTGGCAGTTCACACACGATGCTGTAGGCGATAAAAAATATGTATTATGCAATGCCGATGAAGGCGATCCTGGTGCTTTCATGGATAGGAGCGTATTGGAGGGCGATCCGCACGCTGTGCTGGAAGCGATGGCCATAGCAGGATATGCTGTGGGAGCTGATCAGGGTTATATATATGTCAGAGCTGAATACCCGTTGGCGGTAAAGCGCCTCAATATAGCAATAAACCAAGCCAAAGAGTACGGCCTGTTGGGTAGTAATATATTCGGCACTGGTTTCAAGTTCGATATAGATCTGCGCTTGGGAGCTGGTGCTTTTGTATGCGGCGAGGAAACCGCGCTTATGACCTCTATAGAAGGAAACCGCGGAGAACCGAGGCCGAGGCCGCCTTTCCCGGCTAATAAAGGTGTTTTTGGTAAACCTACGCTGCTCAATAATGTGGAAACTTATGCAAACGTGCCTCAGATCATATTGAATGGACCTGAATGGTTTGCTTCTATAGGAACGAATAAGAGCAAAGGTACCAAGGTATTTGCGTTGGGCGGAAAAATAAACAACACCGGGTTGGTGGAAATACCTATGGGGACGACACTGCGCGAGGTGATATACGATATAGGAGGCGGCATACCCCAAGGTAAGGCGTTTAAGGCGGCTCAAACCGGCGGACCGTCAGGCGGATGCATACCGGCACAGTTTCTGGACATGCCTATAGAATACGATTCACTGATTCAGATAGGCTCTATGATGGGCTCTGGCGGTATGATCGTCATGGACGAGGACAACTGCATGGTGGACATAGCAAGGTTTTTCCTCCAATTCACTGTAGATGAGTCATGCGGTAAATGCCCGCCGTGCCGCATAGGTACCAAGCGCATGCTGGAGATATTGGATCGCATAGTGGAAGGCAAGGGGAAAGAGGGCGATATAGAGCTTTTGGAAACATTGGCTAAGAATATAAAGGCCTCGGCTTTGTGCGGATTGGGCCAAACAGCTCCTAATCCTGTACTGAGCACTTTGAAATATTTTAGAGATGAGTACGAAGCTCATATACGCGATAAAAAATGCCCTGCCGGCGTATGCCAGCAGTTGCTGGAGTATGTAGTGGTGCCGGAGTTGTGCCGCGGCTGCGGCCTATGCGCTCGCATGTGTCCTGTAGGGGCTATAACCGGTGCTAAGAAGGAACCGTATATCATCGATCCCGAGAAATGCACCAAATGCGGAACGTGCATGGACGTATGCAAGTTCAATGCTATTATAAAGAGATGAGGAGGGCCGGAATATGGATGAGAAAATGGTGACATTGACTATAGATGGACAGAAGGTGACGGTGCCGGCTGATTATACTATTTTAGAGGCTGCCCGCTCTGCCAATATACACATACCGACACTGTGCTTTTTAAAAGATATAAATGAAATAGGCGCATGCCGCATGTGTATAGTAGAGATAAAGGGAGCCAAGGCGTTGCAAGCATCGTGTGTGTATCCTGTAGCCGAAGGTATCGAAGTGAGCACGAATTCTCCGGCCGTAAGGGATGCGAGAAAGGCCACATTACAACTCATACTCTCCAATCATGACAGAAGTTGTTTGACGTGTGTGCGCAATCGCAACTGTGAGCTGCAACAATTGGCCGATGAACTGAATATTACAGAAATACCTTTTGAGGGCGAACGATTGACGTTACCTATAGACGATCTTTCGCCGGCCATAGTGAGGGACCCTAATAAATGCATATTGTGCAGACGTTGCATAAGCACATGCCGCAACGTTCAAAAGATAGGTGTTATCGGCGCTACCGAGAGGGGCTTTAATACCATGGTGGAGCCGCCGTTTAAGATGAGCATAAACCAGGTGCCATGTATAAACTGCGGCCAATGCATAGAGGCTTGCCCTGTTGGGGCTTTGCGTGAAAAGGACGATACCGAGCGAGTATGGACGGCTTTAGCTGATCCCGAGCTGCACGTGGTGGTGCAGACAGCCCCGGCAATAAGAGCGGCTTTGGGCGAGGAATTCGGTATGCCTATAGGTACCCGCGTTACAGGTAAGATGGCAGCGGCGTTGAGGCGCCTTGGATTCGATAAAGTATTCGATACCGATTTTGGAGCGGATCTTACTATTATGGAAGAAGGAACAGAGCTTCTGAATAGGCTGCAAAACGGTGGTAGATTGCCCCTTATAACGTCGTGCAGCCCGGGGTGGGTTAAGTATTGCGAGCATTATTATCCGGAATTCCTGGATAATTTATCATCGTGCAAATCTCCTCATGAAATGATGGGGGCTGTACTGAAATCGTATTATGCTCAGAAGATGGATATAGACCCCTCTAAAATCTTTGTGGTATCGATTATGCCGTGTACGGCCAAGAAATTTGAAGCACAACGACCGGAGTTGGCGGCTAATGGGTATCCCGATGTAGACGTTGTCATAACTACACGTGAGCTGGCACGCATGATAAAAGAGGCTGGCATAAACTTTTTGGCATTGCCGGATGAACCTTTCGATGATCCGTTAGGCGTGTCTACAGGGGCCGGTGCCATATTCGGTGTTACCGGCGGTGTTATGGAAGCGGCTCTTCGCACTGTAGCCGAGATATTGACCGGTGAGGAACTGGAAAATATAGAATTCGGCGTCGTCAGAGGCTTGGAAGGGATAAGGACAGCTTCCATAGATGTCGGGGACACTACTATAAAGGCGGCTGTAGCCAACGGTACGGCCAATGCGGCAATGCTTTTGGACCGCATAAAGAGCGGCGAGGAGCATTATGACTTTATCGAAATAATGGCTTGTCCTGGCGGTTGTATAAATGGAGGCGGTCAGCCTATATTGACGGCGCAACAAAGATGGGATATTGATATCAAAGCCGAAAGGGCTAAAGCTTTATACCAAGAGGATAGGGATATGCCTATAAGGAAATCTCATAAAAATCCGCAAATAAAGACCATATATAACGAATTTCTAGGGAAACCCAACAGCCATACTGCTCATGAACTGCTTCATACGCATTATACCGAGCGGTTAAAATATTGTTAGCGATTATTCAGCGACGCTTATCTATGTATATATCATAGCTGAATAATAACATACTATACAATAACAGGGTAAAGCCTTTATGCTTGCCCTGTTATTGTATAATAGCGAGCGATATGGTATAATCTACACATAGAATTTACTCTGCAATT